>PFOK01000014.1 GCA_002792495.1 Candidatus Peregrinibacteria bacterium CG_4_10_14_0_2_um_filter_43_11
GGCAGGCTCCACGGCCGAAAAAGTGGCTATCCCGCCACGGCGGGACGTGTCTGCCACAATCCGATTAGTAAAAATGGTGCCCAGGAGAGGACTTGAACCTCCACGGCCGAAAAAGTGGCCACTAGCCCCTCAAGCTAGCGTGTCTACCAATTTCACCACCTGGGCATATGATTCGTGCAAAACACGAACTGTATTCTAAAGATAAAATTGATAGTTTTCAATCAAAAAATTATTTTGATTCCTCAAGAGTCACTTGAACCTCCATTTCTTTACCGCTTCGCCATACTTTCATGTTCAGGGTATCTCCCGGTTTATGTTGTCCTACCAGAATGTGCAACGGATTTTCGGTGGTGATCTTTTTACCATCAACTTCCAAAATCACATCTTTTATTTTTAAGCCGGCCTTATCGGCAGGACTGCCGGGAACAACAGCAAATTCACCCCTGGTTTCGTCGCCAACAAGTAACGCGCCGCCGTCTACATCGATTTTAAGCTCTTTGGCCCTATCCGTATCTAACATCATAAAACGAACGCCAAGAAAGGGGCGGACAATACGGCCATTTTCTTTGACGCTTTCAATCGCGTTAACAACGTCATCAATAGGAATGGCAAAACCGATGCCCTGCGCGTTGGCGGCAATAGCGGTGTTGATGCCAATGACCTCGCCATTCAGATTCACAAGCGGACCGCCACTGTTTCCGGGGTTGATCGCGGCATCGGTTTGGATCAGATTGATCAGGCTTTCCGCCGAATTGATATCGCCTGCGGCAATGGAACGGCCTTTGGCGCTTACCACACCGGTCGTGACAGTGTTTTCATATTCCGCCAAGGCATTTCCAATCGCTACGACGCGTTGACCTACCTTAAGATCAGCAGAATGCCCCAGGGAAACAACCGGCAAAGAGACCTTTTTTTCACCCGGTTTTACTTTCAGAAGCGCGATGTCATTGAGCGGGTCGCGACTCAAAACATCCGCTTCAAACTCCGTTCCATCATTCAAAATGACAGTGTAATTCGCTTCCTGATCCTGCACTACATGACGGTTGGTCACCACCAATCCGTCGGCACTGACAATGAACCCGGACCCTCCGCCCACCTTGCGGCGTTCCGTCATCACGTCTCCCTTCTCATCCCGTTGAGGTTCCGGAGAACCAAAAGGGGAACCGGAGAAAGGATCATTCAGAAAGAAATCATTAAAATTAAAAACACGTTGGCGGTACAAAGGCAGGTCTTTTGTAATCACAATGCTCACCACGCTGGGGCTGACTTTCGCGACGGTATCGATAATAGAGGATTCCTCGATGTACCGTTCTTTTTGAGCAGGTGGAATTGTAGTTCCATTGTTTTGCACAAGGGCAGGCTGCTTAAGGTGTTTGACTGCCCATATGCCCCCAAAAGCGCCAGAAAAAAAGCTGAGCACGATTATTAAACCAAACACCGCGAAGGAAGATCTTTTCATTATAGTGTAAAGAGTTAATGATAATGCGCCCCCCATTATGACGAATGATTTTTTAAAAACAAGACTTTTCAGGCAAAAATCTCTTTAAAAAAGAGGGGATAGTGTTCTTATAAAACCTTTGAAGCCCCGAGCGATTAGTGGGGTATTTTTATCAAAGCATTTCCAAAAAATCCTTTTCACTGATGATTTTAACCCCCAGTTTAACCGCCTGGTCGTGCTTGTTCCCGGGTTCGGAACCGGCCAATACGAAATCCGTTTGTTTGCTCACGGAAGCACTGGTTTTTCCGCCGTTTTGTTTGATGAGTGATTTGGCCTTATCGCGGCTCAGGGTCGGCAAAGTGCCGGTGAGTACAAAAGTAGCCCCCTTAAGTTGATCGCTTTTACCGGCCAAAGAAGGGATGAGTTGAATTCCGTTTTTCGTTAGCTTGGTAAGATAATGTGTCGTATTTAACTCGCGTATCCAGGCGTGGATAGAGGCGCCGACTTTTTCTCCGATACCTTCGATGCTGTTTAGTGCTTCGAGCTCAACGGAAGCAAGGGTGTTTATAAAATCGTCAATGGTGGCCACAGTCATCGTTTCGCTTTCGGTTTCTTCTTCAAAAAGAGCCATCTGTGATCGCTGTTGCTTTTTTGAAATTTCAATTGTGTGAGTGGGAAGCTCCAAAAAATCGGCTAAAATTTCTGCGGTTTCGGCACCGACATAGCGAATCCCCATCGCGAAGATGAAGCGGTGCAACGGAATGTTTTTTGACTTTTCTAACGCGTTCAATAAATTTCGAGCTTTCTTATCTTTAAAAAATTCAAGCTGCACTAAATCCGCATATTGTAAGGCGAAAAGATCAGCGGCATCTTCGATGAGATTATTCTGAATCAATTGTTCAATGACTTTTTCGCCCAACCCTTCAATGTCAAACGCCCCGCGGGAGACAAAATGTTCAATTTGCTGTTGATGAACCGCAAAGCATTTTGGATTATTGCAACGGCTGATTACTTCGCCTTCCTCACGAACGATTCCACCTCCGCAGACAGGGCATTGGGTGGGCATGTTGAACGGTTTTTCTTGGCCCGTTCGAAGTTCTTTTAAAACTTCCACGACTTCCGGAATAATGTCTCCGGCTTTTTGAATGATCACCGTATCCCCGATGCGCACGTCTTTTCTTTTGATTTCATCTTCATTATGAAGAGTCGCACGGCTAACGATGCTTCCCGCCACCTGAACGGGTTCCAAAATAGCGACGGGAGTAAGTGCCCCCGTGCGGCCAATCTGAACTTCAATATCAAGCACCTTGCTGGTGGATTGTTCGGCAGGGAATTTAAACGCGATGGCCCATCGCGGGGATTTTGCAGTGGATCCTAAAATATTCTGATGACGAACGGCATTCACTTTGATCACAAGCCCGTCAATTTCATAAGGAAGTGAATCGCGTTTTTTTGTCCATCGTTCATATTCTTCCGTGATCGTTTTAAGCACCGTATGTTGAACAAATTTTTTGTTCACTCTCAATCCCAGTTTCTGCAATAGCTCCAGCACTTCTTTTTGACTTTCCGGATGAGGAATCCAACTGCTGGCCTCAAAATGAATGCCGTAAAAAAACATCTCGAGCTGTCGGCTTGCCGCGATTTTTGGATTCAATTGTCGGACAGTGCCGGCCGCGGCATTGCGGGGATTGGCAAATTGCTGATCCCCCTGAGCATTGAGTTTTTTGAGGTTTTCTTTGCTCATAAAAACTTCGCCGCTCGCTTCAATGACAGGGTAATCATCAAGGCTTAATCCCTCGATTTGATTGAGTGCCAGTGGGACAGTCTGAATGGTTTTTACCGCGTGAGTCACATCTTCTCCAAAAACACCGTTTCCGCGGGTAACCGCCTTGTAAAGTTTCCCTTTTTTATAAATCAATGACAAATTGAGGCCATCGATTTTCAGTTCCGTGACGTAATCGAAGACTTCGCCGGGAGCCAACCGCACGATTCGCCCCTCCCATTCTTTCAGTTCTTTTATCGAAAAACAGTCGCTCAGGGATTGTTTTGGGTACAGGTGTTTGATTTTGGCGAATTTCCCCGAAAGCGCGCTACCCACCCGTTGAGTGGGGGAGTCCGGCGTGACAAATTCCGGGAACTGTTCCTCCAGGAGAATCAGTTCTTTTTTGATCTGGTCACGCGCGGCCTCGGACACATCGTTTTTATCCCGCACAAAATAGTCGTAATTCCATTTTTTAAGCCATTCCTTCAGTTTTTCGATCCGGATTTTTGCATCGTTTTTATCCATGGGGGGTAACAAAAAATAACAGGTTCATTCTATCAAAAAAAAGAGAAGACGTCATGATAGTAAAAATGATTGATAAATAAGCCTTTTTTTGGTATAATAATAAGATAAATGTAAAAGGGGTATGGGATAGGGGAAAGAAAATACAAGTTCTCACATATTACATCTCCAAATAAAAATAAAAAGATGGATCTAAGACAAGTCATGCAACAGGTTCTGGCCGACAACTCTCCCGATCTTCACCTTCAGGTGGGGCAACCTCCCATAATTCGGATGAAAAATGGATTTTTGAAGGTACTGCGGGAATATCCGGTGCTTACCGAGGAAGAATTATTGAGTCTGATTGCTGAAATAACAACTGAGGATCAAAAAAAACGTTTTGAAGAAAATCATGAGGTGGATTTTTCATATCACCTGAGTGAAGTGAGCCGTTTTCGTGTGAATGTGTACGAAGAACGTCATGGAGCGGCAATCGCGTTTCGGGTGATCACGGAGAATATTCCTTCGTTCGAATCACTGGGGTTAAGCCCGGCGATTAAACAGTTATCCCATTTGCCTCATGGGCTTGTTTTGGTCACCGGAACGACCGGCATGGGGAAGTCGACAACACTGGCTTCCATCATCGACTACATCAACGCGAATCGCGAGGTGCATATCATCACCATCGAAGACCCGATCGAATTTGTTTATCAACAAAAGAAGGCTTTGGTCACTCAGCGTGAAGTCAATGTGCACACACACAGTTTCTCCAACGCCATTCGTTCCGCGTTGCGTCAGGATCCGGATGTGGTGATGGTGGGCGAAATGCGCGATTTAGAAACGATCGCCGCCAGCATCACACTTGCCGAGACCGGTCATTTGGTTTTTTCGACCCTGCACACTTCCGATGCCGCTCAGACAGTGGATCGCATGATTGATGTGTTCCCGCCCTATCAACAGCAACAAATCCGTGCTCAGCTTTCAGGAACGCTCAAGGGGGTTATTTCGCAGGTATTGCTACCTCGTGCGGACGGACAGGGGCGTGTGGCGGCGCGTGAAGTGATGCTGGTAAACGACGCGATCCGCAATTGCATCGCAAAAGGGGAAACTCATCAAATTTATTCCATGATTCAGTTGGGAGGTGCAGAAGGAATGACTTTGATGGATCGAAATCTGATCGAATTGATAGGACAGGGGATCATCACTCAGGAGGAAGCGATTTCAAAAGCTAACGATATGGAATCCTTTCAGATGCAATTAAACACTTTAAAATAATATGGCCGGTTTTGAAATAACAGCACAGGATATTTTAAAAATCGACGCGGTTCGCCATCTCGCCGAAGAAAAAACCCTAAAGCAGGGGGATTATGTTTTTAAAGAAGGTCAGGAAGACGACCATTTTTACGTCATCTTGGAAGGGGAAATCGAAATCAGTGTCAAGACCAGCGAAGGAAATGAAAAAGTCATTGCTTACGTAAAACCCGGTGAATTGCTGGGGGAAGGAACCCTTTCGGGAAAAACCCTAAAGCCCGCTTCCGCACGTGCCTTTTCTGAAGTGCGTTTACTCGCTTTATCGTACGACAATTTCACAAAAATGATTGCCGAAGATGCCCCGGGAAGTGTGGAATTTTTGCTCAAAGTGTTGGGGATGGTAAATAACCGTCTGCATCAGACGAACCTCAAAATGCTGGCGATTTTTGAAATCAGCAGAATGATGACAGTTTACCGGGATGATCTTGTCGGGCTATGCAAGACTTTGATTCGGCAGTTGATTGCGCTGACACAAAGTAGCGAGGGTATTGTTTTGATTAAAAACTCTTTTAGTCAAACTTACCGGACTATTTATTCCACAACTCCGCTTTTAAGCGAAAATTTGATCAACGATCTGGATATCGAAAAACCGCAATATTTTACGGGAAAAAACGGACATTTGCTCGTGATGAATCTGAAGCAATCCGGAGTGATTATTTTATCACGTCCTATAAGTGACGAACCTTTTGAAGACGGTCAGTTGAGATTGGTTCAGATGATCGCGGAACAGGCCGCCGGCATTATCGATGATGCTTCACGACGTGCCATCGAAAAAGCGCGTACCGTTCTGCATCAGCAAAAAGTGGTTCTTTAATTCAGGATTTATAAAATAAAAAAGTTTTCTTCAAATCCTACAAAAAAATGGAAAATATTTCAGTCCCATCACAGGATATCGAAAAAAACAAAGAACTTGCCGCCCTGAGTTATCTATGGATCTTCAGTCTGATCATCCTTGTGGCGCGTCGTGATAGCACTTTCATACAGTTTCATGCCCGTCAGGGGGTGGTGCTTTTTTTACTCTCGGTGTTGTTGTGGCCGTTTGATTTTTTACGCTACGGAGAGATTGTGATATTGGCTCTCATGATTTTGGGGTTCATCCAGGCGGCGATGGGAAACACCAACCGCGTACCGGTGATCGGCGACATTGCGGAAGGCAAATTCGGATTGAGTGATGTTCGTGAAGCATTGCATTTCATCAAACACACCGCGATCCGCATGGTCAAACCCGAACACGTGACCCCGTCTTTTAAAAAGGAAGCCGACAATCAGTATCGCCAGGAAACCACACATCAAAATACTTCGGAAATTTCACCGGAAAACGAACTCATGGAACGCGAGGAGAAAAAATTATCCGTATTGTTTCACCGTGTGGAAGATCAGGACAATAAAATCCACGAACTCGAAGACGAGGTTCATCTTTTAAACACTAAAATAAACACTCATGAATAAGGCACAGATGGAAAAAACGGTCAAAGAGGTAGAAATCCTTTTTAAAGAGGTGATGCGTTTTTATTGGGATTATTTAAATCAGCTGGAAACGCTCATAAAATCCATTCCGGAGGATCAAACGGACTTCCTGAAAAAAATCAATGACCATATCGCCGAAGTGGAAGAATCCCTGGAACACGACATGGCATTGTTTGACCAGGCGAATCAAGAGGGAATACAAGACGTTCACGGCATTCATGACCGACTCAAAATCGATCAAATTCGTCATCAACTAAAACAACAATAACCATAATGACTATGACATCACCCATTCCAAATAAACCGGCACCCGAAGAAACCGAATTGCCCCAATCTCCGACAGAAGGAGGGGCAAATTCCGCTCCGTCAGATGCCTTCATCATGCCGGAAGGCACCCACGAAGTCGGTATGGCGCCGGAGAGAGACCCTTCGTTGCGTCAGGCGACACTGGATAAAATCAGTGACGTAAAACAACGCCTTGCGGAAGTGGGGGGGTCGGTGGCAAAAAAGGCGGGAGCTTTGGGGGAGAGCTTGGCGACTGTGGAAAACGGATTTTACGGAGGGGCAATGAGAACAGCGAGGAAGCTGGTCACGCTCCATCCTTTTCAGGCGGTACAGGAATTCGGTGGAAGTTTTATGAAAATGACAGGAGGAACCTGGGATATGGCCGGTACGGCGACAAGAGGGGCAGTGGGAAGCGTGGCAAATGCGGGAAAAACAGCTTTAAAAATTCCCGGTTTCGTAGCCCGATCGCCTCTGCTTTTATTCGAACTCATGAAAAGAAGATTGGCAGATCCGCTTTTCAACACAGTAGGAAGTGTGATGTCCGGCGGCATACCAATGCCATCAATAGCAAGGGGGGGTGGTAAAAAAGGATAGTGACGAGGATGGATTGTAACGTTATGTTCCACTATTTTTTCGATGATCCACTTTGATCGCCGGTTTTTATTTGACCCTTGTTTTACGAATCGATAGAATGAACAGGAAAATAAATGCAATACCATGAAATACAAGCGGATCATGCTCAAAATTTCGGGGGAGGTGCTGGGAGAAAGGGGGGAAGGCAGTGGGATCGATTCCACTGCACTCATTAAGATTGCGAAAGAAATTGTTGAAATTCAGAAAAAAAAGATTCAGGTGGTTGTGGTGGTTGGAGGAGGTAATATTTGGCGATACCGGGATACAAAAGATGCCGGTATCGAAAGAACCACTTCCGATTACATGGGCATGATGGCGACGATCATGAATAGTGTCGCGCTTCAAAGTGCCATCGAAAAGCTGGGAACGGATTCCCGCGTCGCAACGGCTTTAGATCTTCCTCAAATCGCTGAGCCTTACATTCGTCGTCGGGCGTTACGACACCTGGAAAAGGGGCGTGTGGTCATTTGTGGCGGAGGAACGGGCAATCCTTATTTTACAACCGATACGGCAGCGGCACTCCGTGCGGTCGAATTGGAGTGTGACGTGATTTTAAAAGCCACCAAAGTGGATGGGGTTTATACCGCCGATCCAGCCAAAGATAAAAAAGCTAAAAAATACGACAACTTGAGTTACGACGAAGCTATCGAGAAAAAATTAAGGGTAATGGATCAAACCGCTTTTTCTTTGTGCCGCGAAAGTAAAATGAAAATCCTGGTTTTCAGTATGCATCAAAAAGGAGCGATTTTGAAGGCGGCGACTGGGGAAAAAATTGGAACGCTCGTTTCCTAATTTCAAAAGCGATTCGGACTTTAAAAATTTTTAAAGTCAGACGCGAATTTAAATCTTAAATTCATATTTTTATGACCAACTCTGTTCTCGGCGAAGCGGAAGCCAAATTTCAAAAGGCAGTCGATCATTTGCATGAGGAATTCGGAAAGTTACAAATAGGCCGTGCCAATGCTTCTTTGGTAGAAGGATTAATGATCGATAGTTATGGTTCTTTAATGCCGCTCAAGGGGGTCGCTTCTATTTCTATTCCGGAGGCCACCCAAATTCTCATTCAGCCATGGGACAGAAACCAAATCGCGTCTATCGAAAAAGCGATTCGCGATTCGAATTTAGGGTTGAATCCTCAGAACAACGGCCTGACCATTCGCTTAACGCTCCCCCCGTTGACCGAAGATCGTCGCAAGGAACTGGTTAAGATCGTTCATAAGAACGCGGAAGAAGCACGTATTTCGGTAAGAAACAGTCGTCATGAGGCTCTCACTGCTTGGAAGCAGATGGAAAAAAACAAAGAGATCAGTGAAGATGAGTTTCGTAAAAATGAAGATGATCTGCAAAAGAAAGTGGATGAATTCAATAAAATAATTGAAGATTCGGTCAGACACAAAGAACACGACGTGATAACGGTTTAGCCTCCATCACAAAAAATGTGGGGGGTGGTGGCTTCACCATCAATCAAGTCGCTACTTGTCATTTAAAATAAACTCAAAACAATGATTTTTATAACCATCATCGCTTTCATCGTCATTTTTTCATTTTTAATCCTGGTTCACGAATGGGGGCATTTTATAATGGCCCGTCGTGCCGGTATTGAAGTGGAAGAATTCGGAATTGGATTACCCCCTCGCGCGAAAGCGTTTTACAAAGACAAAAAGGGAACGGTCTATTCATTGAACTGGATTCCTTTTGGGGGATATGTTCGTTTGTATGGTCAGGACAGTGCGGATCCAAAATTATTAAAGAGTAAAAAAAGTTTCGCCTCCAAAACCATTTTGCAACGTTCGGCGGTCATTGTTGCGGGGGTTGCGATGAATTTTATATTCGCGTGGTTGCTCATCAGCATCGGATTCATGATAGGAATGAAACCTTTTTTGGTCACTTCGGAAGACGTTCAAAGGGCGGCAGAACAGGGGATTGTAGAGACACAACACGTGCTCTATATTCACGAGGTAACATCCGGTTCGCCCGCGGAAGCGGCGCACATTCAGACAGGAGATCTGATCACAAAAATCAATCAAGATCCAGCGCCTTTAGCGGAAGGGTTGGGAGGCACAATCAATAAGGGGAAAGAAAATACAGTGTCCGTTCTTCGTAAGGGGGAGGAGCTTTCTTTCACCGTAATACCAGACAAGGAAGGGCATGTCGGTTTTTCGATTTCCGATGAAAAATACATCAAAGAGGTGAATACGGTAAAATATTCTCCGTTGGTAGCACCGCTAAAGGCGGCCAAAGAAGTCGGACGTCTTTCAATACTGACGGTTCAAATGTTCGGAAAAGTGATCGTGAGCATCATCAGCAAATTTGCCGTACCGGAAGGGGTCGCGGGGCCGATAGGTATCGCGCATATGACTTACAGTTTTGTGCAACAGGGATTCATGGCAGTACTACAATTCACCGCGCTGATTTCAATCTCGCTGGGTGTCATCAACATCATGCCTTTTCCGGCACTCGATGGAGGTCGTTTACTCTTTATTATTTTTGAAATTGTTTTGCGTCGGAACCCCAACGCGAAGTGGGAAGGGATTATCCATACCATTGGATTCGCTTTGTTGATGGCTTTAATTTTGATCGTGACTTGGAATGATATTCTGACTTTAATTAAATAAAATGATAAGCGGAAGGTTTCGTCAACAGAATCCGTTTTGCAAAATCCTGAAGATCGATTACTATAAAGCCCCCCGCGATTCGAAATAAAAATAAATAGAGAGCAAAGTGGTGATTCAGTTCCTTGATGCTTTTATTCTTTTAACTTTTTTGATGACAATGAATCTCAAAGACTTATGGACTGGAATCATAAATGAATTAAGCAATGAAACTGAGCGTATTAAACTCATCACATGGTTTAAAAACACAGTCATTTTATCTGTCGAAAATGGGATCATAACGGTTGGTCTTCCATTGCCGTTCTTTTTGAATTGGCATTCGGTTCACTTCGCTAAAATGACGCTCGAGGCGGCCAAAAAGCTTGATCCAACCATCCGTCAAATCGCTTACGAGGTTGATTTAACACTTGGCGATAGCGACCCAAGAGCCATTGATCTCGCCAAGCATTTTCCGGAAAAAAATCTGGCACGCAAAGTGCCGAAAAAAAATGAAGTAAAATTTGTGGGAGGGGTGGTTTCTAAAATACTCAATCCCCAGTACACGCTGGAAAACTTTGTCATCGCTCCGGAAAATCGCCTTGCTCATGCCGCCTGCCTGAATGTGGCAAAATACCCCGGTCAAAATTACAACCCCTTGTTTATTTATGGTGGAGTGGGATTGGGAAAAACCCACTTATTGCAAGCGACAGGGAACGAAATACTCCGCAACGATCCGGGTCGTGTGATTGTGTACATCACCACAGAAACATTTGTAAACGAAGTGGTTGACTCCATTCAAAAGCGCAACATGGATCGATTGCGAAACAAATACAGAAAAGTAGACACGTTGATTGTGGATGACATTCAATTCATTGCGAACAAAGACCGCACTCAGGAAGAATTTTTCCACACTTTCAACACGCTTTATGATGGAGGCAAACAGATCATCATCAGTTCTGACAGACCGCCTCATGAGTTGACCTTATTGAATGAACGACTGGTTTCACGCTTTGAATCCGGAATGATCGTTGACGTGAAAATGCCGGATTACGAAACACGTCTGGCGATTTTACAGGAACGGTGCAGGGAAGCACAGGTATTTATCAGTCCGGCTGTTCTGGAATTCATCGCGTTCAATATCACCCGTTCGGTACGGGCTTTACAGGGAGTTCTAAAACAGGTGATTGCCCGTTACGAATGGGAGCACATTGCCCCCACGGTTAAAATGGTTTCCGAAATCATCAAGCACAGTCAAAAGGAGGTCAAGATGGTCGGATTCGTCGAAGATGATCCAACGCCCAGAGGTGTGATTACGCTCGAACAATTGATTGATTGTGTTTCGGAATATTACACCATTCCAAAAACGGAAGTTGTCAGTGATTCACGGGTTCGCGAATGTACCGTTCCACGGCAGATCATCATGTATTTGGCCAAGACCAAGCTCAATATGTCTCTCGCGAGAATCGGCGAAAACCTGGGAAAGCGAAATCACACTACTGTGATGCACGCGATCAGCCGCGTCGCGGAAAAGCTAAAAGAAGATCATCAACTCATGCGGGATATCAACGCCATCAAAAGAGAGGCCGGAATGCACTAGATGATGAAAAGATCCGGAATTAATGGCAAAAAGCTTCAATGAAGCTGCCGCAAAAATGACGGAGCTCATGCTGAACGGATTCCACATCTTTTATCGAAATACCTTTTTCAACAATGCCATCGTGCATGATCTGTGAAGAACGATTGAATGTCTTGGCGGTGTCGTTGACTGTTTTTTCCACATGGGCAGAAAGCGTCATTTCCGCTTTGCAATGATGACAGGCCACATCAAATGTGCAGTCTGGTCCCACAACATCGGTAATGGCGATGTTATGTGGTAAAATACGTGTTTTGCACTGAGGGCAATCGAGTGTTTGAGAAATCTGGGTGATGATTTCATGGATGTCATGGTGAGTCATTTTTGTTTTTTTGTTGAAAATAAATCCCATCATTATAGCAGATTCAAGCCAAAAAAGCAATGGTGTAAGGTATAACAACACAACAAAAAAACAGACATTGCAATATGTATTCCAATTATAAAAGTACCACCCCTGCACCACTCCTATAAGGAGGGGTTTTTAAAATACTTCCCCCGATTGGGGGAGCGCAGAGGGGGTACTTTTACACCGTTATTACTCAAAAAAGGGCATCGGATACACCTATTTTTTCCATTTTATCTCACCTGCGACAATGGTCATAATCGGCCAGCCTCTTAAGGTCACGCCATGAAAAGGAGAATTTTTGCCTTTAGAAACGAGCTTGTGGCGATCAACCGTTTTTTCAGCTTTTAAATCCACAATGACCACATCGGCGGGTTGGCCTGTTTCAAAACAGCCGGTTTTCAGACCCATCAGTTTCGCGGGGCGATCCGTCATCAGGTGAATGACGTGCATCAAGTCGATGTTCTGTTTAAAATAAAGTTCAGTCAGTGCGATGGGGAGCCGAAGCTCCACTTCGGAAAAACCGAAAGCCGCTTTGGTGAGTTCCACTTTCTTTTCCGCTTCGCAATGGGGGGCGTGATCGGTGGTGATGGCATCTACAGTGCCATCTCGGATACCGTCAATCAAAGCAAGCCGATCTTCTTCCGTACGGAGGGGGGGATTGACCTTAGCAAGTCCTTTCTGCCGAAGAACAGATTCTTCCGTCAGAGCGAGGTGATGAACGGTGACATCGCAGGTGATCATGATGCTTTCCCGTTTGGCTTTTCGGATGAGTTCAATCGATTCTTTTGTGCTCAAGTGTGTAAAATGGGCGCGGGCGCCGGTTTTGAGTGCCAGCCTGATGCCACGTTCCACCGCCTTCCATTCCTTTTCGTTCGGCTGGCCGGGTACACCCAGTTTTTGACTGATATCACCTTCGTTAACCACTCCGGTAGGGGCGATGGAATGGACTTCCGGATGAGTCATGACGGTGAGTTTCCACTGAGCGGCTTGACGGTATGCTTCCTCTAAAAGGGTTTCATCATCAATATCAAAACCGTCGTCACTCACAAATCGGATTCCCAAAGCGGGATACTGACTGAAATCCGCAAGCACTTTTCCTTCCAGTTTTTTACTGATCGCGGCGACAATGTTCACAGAAATACACGCGTCTTTTTGAATGATTCCCCGGTACGCTTTGATCGATTCACTGCAATCGAGCGGTGGTGACGTGTTTGGCATTGTCATCACACGTGTCGTTCCACCGGCCACGGCGGCAAGCGTTCCTGTTTTGATCGTTTCTTTAGCGTTTTGTCCTCCGTCACGTAAATGCACGTGCATATCGATAAGCCCGGGAATGACCAATTTTCCTTCGGCATCAATCAGTGTCATGCCTTCTCTCGCTCGTATGATTCCGATCTGATCAATCGTATCTCCTCGGATCAAAAGATCCATCACTTCATCACGGCCGGTTTTCGGATCGATCACCCGTCCGTTTTTAATCAAAATGGCGTTTGTATTCATCAAAATAGGGTTTTTTTATATACAAAAATTTTTAAGCAAGGCCATGCGCATGTAAACACCGTTTTCCGCCTGACGGAAATAGGCCGCCTGCGGTAAGGCGTCCACGTCTGTCGCAATTTCGTCCACACGGGGCAGGGGGTGCAAAACACGCAACGAAGTTTTGCCTTTTTTGACCATCGCTACGGTAAGTACATAACATCCTTTCAACGCCTCATAATCGGACGGGTTGTCAAAACGTTCCTGTTGAATTCGGGTCATGTAAAGCACATCCATCGCGGGCAGGTATTTTTCCAAATCGATGTTTTCCTCATAATCAATGCCATGCTCTTTAAGAAGTTCTGTATAAGATTCCGGAATTTTAAGCACATCCGGACTGATGAACAACACCTTAACGTTGTAATGCGCAAGAATGTACAAAAGAGAATGAACTGTCCGGCTGAATTTCAGGTCGCCGACAAAACCGATGGTCAATCCATCGACGGTTCCGAATTCGCGGTGAATCGTCAGCATGTCCAGCATGGCCTGGGTTGGGTGTTGGTTCGCGCCGTCTCCCGCGTTGATGAACGGTTTTTTGGTCACTTGTGTGGCTAGTTTTGCCGCTCCCGCTTCAGAATGACGCATCACGATGGCATCGGCGTATTTTTCGACCATCCGGATCGTGTCTTCCAGGGTTTCCCCTTTTTTAATGGAGCAGGTTTTTGGATCGGCAACATTGATGAATTGCCCCCCTAGTCTCAAAATCGCGGATTCAAAAGAAAGACGGGTGCGGGTGCTGGGTTCCAAAAAAAGTGTCGCGATGATTTTCCCATCCAGATCCTGAGTCCGTTTATTTCTCAGCGCTTCGGCTTCATCGATAAAAAAATCGACTTCCTCGCGGGTGATGTCGACGGTAGTAATGAGCTGAGTACGCTTCATAATGATTTGTTTAATGTAAGGGCTACTGCTATTCTATTACAAGATTACAAAATTCGGAATTGAAAATTCAAAATTAATCTTGTAATCTTGTAATCTTGTAATCTTGTAATCTTGTAATCTTGTAATCTTGTAATCTTGTAATCTTGTAATCTTGTAATCTTGTAATCTT
>PFOK01000043.1 GCA_002792495.1 Candidatus Peregrinibacteria bacterium CG_4_10_14_0_2_um_filter_43_11
CGTACAACTCTACTCATTAAGAATAAAGATGTTATTGAAAGAGGAACCCCTATCAATCGCGGTCATCTTAATTTGCAGGAATTATTTATTATGACGGATGTTCAGACCGTTCAACGTTATATCATTAACGAGGTTCAGCACATTTACTCTTCTCAGGGGCAGACCATTAACGATCGTCATATCGAGATTATCGTTAAGCAGATGTTCTGTAAGGTCCGTGTTATTCACCCCGGAGACAGTGAAACGCTTCCCGGTCAGGTGATCAATATCGGGCAATTTGAAAAATTCAATCAAGAATTGCGTGATGCCAAGAGGCGGGAAATCCACGGAGAACGGTTGCTTTTGGGTATTTCCCGGGTGGCCATCACAACCGATAGTTGGCTTTCCGCCGCGTCATTCCAGGAAACCATCCGTGTTCTTGTGGAGGCTTCCACCACCAAACGTATCGATCAATTAAAAGGCTTGAAAGAAAATGTAATTATTGGTAAACTCATCCCCGCCGGTCAGATTTACCGTGATCGATTGGCTCAACAAAAAGAAAAAAGTAAATAAAGGCCTTATTATTTTACTTTGTGATTTTAACTTTTCATTTTTAACTTTTCCATTATGCCCACCATCAATCAGCTCATCCGTAAGCCAAGACATACTCCTTCCCGAAAGAGCAAATCTCCTTCACTTCAGTTCACATCCAATTCTTTAAAGAATCGTACCGTTAATCTTCCCGCGGGATGTCCTCAGAAGCGTGGTGTTTGTATTAAGGTGGGAACAATGACTCCTAAAAAGCCGAATTCCGCTTTGCGTAAATTCGCTCGTGTTCGTTTGACCAATGGGATGGAAGTGAACGCTTACATCATGGGTGAAGGACATAACTTACAGGAACATTCGGTCGTTCTCATCCAGGGTGGACGTGTAAAAGATCTTCCGGGTATGCGTTATCACATCGTTCGTGGCGTTTTGGATACCCAGGGTGTTCAGGGGCGTAAACAGGGGCGCAGTCGTTATGGCGCCAAGAAATCGAAATAATCTATTTTATTATTTATTTTGTTACACCGTAAATTTTCGGAGTAAATTTATACACTATGATTCAAAAACAAGTAGATATGCCGGCGGGTTCAACCGCATGGCAGGAAAAATTTATTAACTGCATGATGACACGAGGTAAAAAATCGTTGTCTCGTCGTATTTTTCAGGATGCCATGCAAAATTTACGGGATCAGGGGAATAAGAATCCTGAAGAGATTTTCGAAAAAGCCGTTCGCAATGTTATGCCAAATATGGAAGTGCGTGCGCGACGTGTGGGAGGTTCCGTTTATCAGATTCCTGTGGAAGTGAAACCCAAACGACAATTGTCTTTGAGCATTCGCTGGATTGTGGGCGCGTGCCGTTCTCGCAAGGGCAAGCCAATGGCAACCAAATTATTCCAAGAATTATTAGACGCTTCTAACGAAACCGGTACCGCGTTTAAAAAACGTGAAGACGTGCATCGTATGGCCGCCGCCAATAAGGCTTTCGCTCATTTCGCGCGTTATAACTTCTAGTGTTTTACTGAGGCACATCGCATGTTCGGCTCGTGATTTGTGTTTCGGGTCGGAGTGTGTTTTTGGCGGGTTTAATCTTTATTATCTTTCTTCCTATTTTTTGGTATAATGCTTTCGTTTTTATCGATAGCTTTTGTTATAAAAAGTGAAACAGAATTGTTTTCATCATTGGGGTTTTACTTTTGTGGCCTTACTTGTTTTTTTCTTGTTTGGTTCTCATACGGCTTTTGCGGACACGACACTAAAAGATGTTCCCCGTACCTATCCGTATTTTTTGGCAATCAATTATCTCAGCCAATCGGGAGTGGTAAAAGGCTACGGCGATTCCACTTTTCGTCCGGATAACCCCGTCAACCGTGCCGAGGTTGTAAAAATCATTTTAGAGGGGTTGGGTATAAAAGTTACCAATAATTTTGACGCTTCTTTTCCTGATGTGGTTGAGGAGGACTGGTTTTCTCCCTATGTGATGACGGCCAAAACGCTTGGTGTTGTGAAGGGGGACGATGAAACCGGTACTTTTTCCGCAGGGCGTAATGTGAATAAGGCGGAATTTTTAAAAATGTTGCTGATCGCCAGTCAGGCCAATTTAGAAATTCCTCAAGATCAAAAAAAATCTTTTTCGGACGTTTCTGAGGATGCTTGGTTCATGCCTTACATTCAATATGCGGTTACCTTGGGCATTATCAGTCCTAATGACCAGGGGTTGATTTACCCCGCTAAATCCCTAACACGTGGAGAGGTCGTCGAGATCATGTATTTGCTTATTCTCATTCAAAAAGGAACCGACACGCAATTTCTTTTGGATCGCACTGAGGATCAATTAAAACAGATTGAGGTTTATGTCGCGGCGAATCAGGTCGCTCTTGCTAAAAAAACCTCAAAATTAGCAGTGGATCTTTCTCAGCAGGCGCTTAAAAATATGTCCGGTAACAACATCGTTTTAGGTGCTGCGAAGTTGGCACGTGCTTATGATTTGCTGGTGGATTCATACGATTTGGGAGGACGTGGAAATTATACTGATTCTTCTGTGGCTGCCAATGAGGCGATTGATAGGGCTACCGAGGCGTGGGAGGCGAATAGTGCCACTCAACCTATTGCCCGCCACATCAAAGAACGCGCCCGTGAAATTCTCGCTCAGGTTGGGGGTACGGAAGAATAATTTTCACATCTTATCCATACCCTCTTTTCATTCGTGATTGTCGTGGTTTTTTTGATTAGTTTAAGCTCACCATTGCGTTTGCCACACATCGATCGGAGCAGATTCCACTCATGTATTCGCCTCCGTCATCGCATTGTTCTCCCATTTCCAAAATGCCGTTACCACAAATCGGCGCAAATGTTTCTTCCGTTTTTTTCTGTTGATAGCTTCTAAAATCCGTTATCACCGGGCTGATTGCCAGAAAAGTGATAAAAATTCCAATCACTGTTATTTTAAATTTTATTTTTAAGGTCCACATCGGATTTTTGTTGTTTTAAATCCGAGTATTATAGCAAAAAAATGTTCAGAAATCAATCTTCCTCTTCTATTATTTTAGTATATTCCAATCTAAAAATGTACCCTGAAAAGTGATAATGTGTGAATGTTTTTTGGATTAGAATTTTAGTTT
>PFOK01000126.1 GCA_002792495.1 Candidatus Peregrinibacteria bacterium CG_4_10_14_0_2_um_filter_43_11
TGGGGAAGAAATCCCTTTGCCCACTATTTCCTTCAAAATAGGCAGTGATGATATTGTGTCATTTTATTTTGATTTAGCTATATTCGTTTTTTCAGCTTTGGCAAAAGGATTTCTCACTACATTCGAAATGACGGGAGGATATCGCGATGAGATTCCGCACCTGTCTGCCCATGATGTGATCAACGTGCGAAATGATAATTGCCTAAACGATTTTCGCAAACCGCCTTTTTCCCACCTGAACGATCATGTCTTTTTTAAGGTGAACAATCGTGTTGATGCCATCCACTTTTTCGCCATTGATTTTTACCCCGCCCTGTTCAAGAGCGCGACGCCCCTCGGATTTGGTTTCCACAAGTTTGCAGAGGATGAGTAAGTCGATGATCTCGCGATCGCCGTTGAGAGAAAATTCCGGCATGTCATCGGGTACACCGCCCTTTGTGAACATGCGGACAAATTCTTCTTTGGCTTGATCGGCGGATTTGCTGTTGTGATACATGGTGATAATTTCACGCGCCAAACGGATTTTCGCGTCACGCGGGTTTCCCCCTTGCTTGATGTGCGTGTCCACTTCGTCGATTTCTTTCAACGGCACATCCGTGCAAAGCAAAAAATATTTGATGATGAGTTCATCCGCCATAGACATCACTTTACCGAACATATCGCCGGGCTCATCAGTAATATTAATAGTATTGTTGTATGTCTTGCTCATTTTTCGACCATCCAGCCCCTCGATCAATGGGGTGGTCATGACCCATTTCTCTTTGTCTTTGTAAGCTTTCATGAGTTTTCGCCCCGCAAGCATATTAAAGAGCTGGTCATTTCCGCCAATTTCCAAATCCACATCAAGCATCACCGAATCATACCCCTGCATGAGGGGATACATGAACTCATTGGGACTTAAATCCTCCTCTCTTTTCATGCGCTCTTTAAACATATCCCGCTGCAGCATTTGCTGTACGGTAAAATGACTGGCGAGTTTCATGATCTCCGCGAATGTCATCTTCTCAAGCCATTCATGGTTGTAAGCAATTTCGATTTTGCTGAAATCCAGAATTTTACCGGCCTGTTTTTTATAGGTCTGAAAATTGGCTTCCACCTGCTCTTTTGTCAAAGGCGCGCGCATGGCATCACGACCGGTTGGGTCGCCGATCATGGCTGTAAAACTGCCGATCAGGAAAATCACATGATGTCCGGCTTCCGCGAAAGCTTTTAATTTGCGTAGAGGAATACTGTGACCCAAATGGATTCGGGATCCGGTGGGATCAATGCCCATGTACAGACGTAATTTATCGCCTTTTTGCAATTTTTCCATCAGCCCCTTTTTGGGAACGATGTCTTGTACGCCACGTGTGAGTAATTCGTGAATATCCATAGTTTATTATTTATTAATTTATTACGCTTTGCTTTTATTAATTTATTATTAAGATCATCAATTTCCCCTCAAGAATAAATCAATAAACCAATAAATAATAAACTAATAAGACAATAAATCAATTATTTCTCTCCCCAATTCAATTTTTCACGCAGGGTGGAAAAGAAGCTTTCGTTGGGAAGACGGACGAACTGGATACTGCCGTCACGGGTAATGCGAATGTGATCTTTGTATTGCAGCGCTTTGCTTTCCTGCCCGTCGATAGTGAGATTGATGCGTTTGTAATCGGTTTCCACAACAATTTCGATCTGTTTGCTGTCGGGGATCACAATTGGTTTTTGGGTAAAAGTATTGGCGCAAATGGGTGTGATGATGAACGCGTTCATCGAGGGGTAAACAATCGGCCCTCCGGCAGAAAGGGAATAGGCGGTTGACCCCGTCGGAGTGGCAATGATGAGACCATCCGCTTCGTAGGTGGTGAGCTTTCGGTCATTTACCCTGGTGCGTAAATGGATGAGACGAGCGAGCGTGGCCTGTGAAATCACCGCTTCGTTAAGGGCATGATATTTTTTGATGATTTTCCCCTTCCGTTCAATCTCCACGCGCAACATCGGACGTTCATCCACGGTAAAATGACCGACAAAAATTTTATCGAGCGTTTTGTTGATCTGGACAGGGGGAATTTCGGACATGAACCCGAGAGTTCCCATATTGATCCCGAAAATACGGGTGTTCAGCTTTTTAAGTCGTTGAACCACGCTAAGAATTGTGCCGTCCCCTCCCATCACAAGAATGAGGTCGACACCGGTTTTGCCACGAACATACTCTTTGTATTCTTTCAGTCCGATCTGTTCGGCAATTTGTTTTTCCACATAAACTTCTTTACCGACTTTGATCAAATAGCTGTAAACGCTTCTGAATATCTTTTCGTTGCCCTTGGCGTGACGTTTAGAAGTGATGGCGATTCTTTTCATTGGTTGAGATTAAGAATGTGAACTGCGAACGTATTATACCAATAAAACAGTACCCATGAAATCAGTTGTCACTAGATCATTTGATCCTTGACCCCTGATTTCATGAATTTTGATTTAAAGCCTCAAGTATTTTCTGTGCTGTGCTTCCCCAGCTGAAGTTTTTGACTTGTTCAAACCCTTTTTGACGCAATTTCTTGCGGTATTCCTCGCTATCAAGAAGCTGAGTGATGCCGTCCGCAAGGTCGACCGGATCATGAGGATCGGCGTAGTGAATGGCGTCCACTCCCAATTCGGGGATGGAAGTAACACGGGAAGCGAGTACGGGAACGCCGCATTGCATCGCTTCGAGGATAGGAAGGCCAAATCCTTCGTAAAATGATGGAAATAAAAAAATCTTGGCGCCCTGCATCAAGACCGCCAGATCCTGATCCGGGATGTATTCCAAAAACTTCACACGTCCGATCAGTTTAAGTGCTTTGATTTTTTGAAAGATTTTCTTGTAATACCACCCCTTCTTTCCCGCGATTACAAATCGGAAACGCTGTTGATTGAACGGACTGATCATGCTGTAGGCGATGAGAGCGCCGACAATGTTTTTGCGTGGCTCCAGAGTGCCCGCCATCATCATGTAATCGGGATCGAGATTATAACGACGCTGTACCTCGACCAGTTTATTGGCATCGAACTTGCGCGCGAACGCTTCACGCACACCGGCATAAACGACCATTGTTTTTTCGGCCAATTTGAGACGTGGATAACGTTGAATTAAATCTTTTTTGGTGTATTGCGATACGGTAAAAATCCAATGGCTTTTTTTGGCCGCTTTTCTCAGGGTTATTCGTTCAATCCAAGTGGCTTTGCGCTGGTGTTTCGCGGGCGACTTGAAAGCGACCAGATCGTGAACCACCAACGCGACTTTCAGTTTTTTTGGATCATGTAAAAAGGGGATAATGTAACTTTCAGTGGCCACAAAAACATCGATTTTATTGCTCAGTAAAGAATGGTATACGCACCAGTGCCAAAAAAAACTCTTCCCCCACACCTTGACCACATGAACGTTAGGGAGGTGTTTGTAGGTATTCTCCCAATCGTTATTGGTGTAAAGATAATACTCGTTTACACGGTCATTATTTAAAATACTTTTGAGCACGTTTCCCGTCCAAATCCCCTTCCCCCCACGCGCACCATCCACCCCTCTGATGTCGAAAGCGATTTTCATGTCTCTATTAAATCATGGAATCAGTATTCATGGAATCAGTATTCATGGAATCAATGCACCCTGAGCACTGTAGCCGTGTAGCACTGCCCTAGTGATATTTGATTTCGTGACACGTGATTTCATGGTAGATTGGTAAGTAGAATTTCTTTATAAAAAATCATCATGAAACTTTATCGGCTTAAACATACTTTTTTGCGCCTGAGCGCGGAAGAAAAAGTGATTGTCTTGGGGGGGATCCTGATTCTCATCGGCATGTTTTTCCCCTGGTATTCAGTGGAATACCTTGTGGATCAAAAATTGATCACTCAAACGGGTTTCTCCGGAAACCTTGGCGTAATCGGTTTTGTTGTTTTTCTACTGACTCTCATGGCACTGCTTGTTGTGGTAGCGGAACACATGCGATTCCGATTGCCTAATTTTGGCTACAAAAAAGAACAAGTTGTTTTATTTTTAACCGGAGAAAGCGCTTTTTTACTTTTGCTCACAGTCGCGATCTACATGAAAGACTCACTTGAATTCCCCGGCGCGCAATTGCGTTTTGGTCTTTATCTGGCATTGATCAGTGCTTTTTTTGCAACGTTCGCCGCGTTTTCTTTGCTTCAAAAACTACAAAAAAAGGAAGTGCATGCTTTTTTTGAGCATGATGAGAATGAGACCGAAGATCTCCCCACTGAAAAAAAAGAAGCATGCCGTCCCGCCGTCATTCTCACACGCCCTCACTCTATATCCATTGAATTGGATCCTCCCGCAAATAAAAATGAGGAAGAAAATGATTTTGGGGACAACGTGGAAGAATTGGAGGAGGAAGATGAAATGGTAGAAGATGTGGAAATACAACCGGCTCAATCGGAGAAAAAGGCGGTTCACGTGAGTGGAATGGGCTATAACCAAGCTTCTTATTTTTCAAAAGAGGCCGGCCTACCGGAGAAAAAAGCGAATGAGAAGGAAGATGAAGAGGTTGGAGCAATTGAGGAAATGGAAATCGATATTCCTGACGAAGAAGAGGTGATATTATCCGCATCAGCCAAAGACGATGATAGTGAAATGAGCGAAGATGAAATACAAGAAGAGATGGAATTGGAGCATGAGGATGAAATAACCGAAGTAGACGAAGCGGACGAACCCCCCGAAGAGAAGACTACGAAAGTTAACCCGCCTTCCATGAATTTTTATGAAGACTGATCCTGATTTTTTCCATCTCCCCCTTGGATTAGCCTCATTTCAGTCAAAGATTATTTTAAGGTGACAGATTTAAAATAACATTGTAGTATTTAAAAAAATTACTTGTAATATCATTAATCATTGTTCTAATATGGCTTCTTATGATCAACAAACGGGTGAGCCCACAGAGGTGAATAAAGATTACACCGCAATCATCCAGTCTGATGTCGAGGTGGATCAAAAGTTTATCGAAGATACGGGAATCCCGGCTAAAATAGTTTACTATTGTGATGAGTGTAAGGCGTTGACACAGCCCAAACGCATCGGGAATAAATTCCGCTTCAGTTGTGCCAAATGCAAGAGTGATCGTGTCTCCTTCGGAACCGAAGCCGCTGTCGGCAACTACTATCGCATTCCCGGATTCAAATCCCGGGAAGACCCCAATAAAAAGGAACTGAGAATTCCAACAATATAAAAACAAAACGGTAATTATAATCTAATGTCTCTTAGTTATGAAAAAATTACTCTTTGTTTTTTTGGTTTTAGTCGTCCTTATCGCGGTTGCCGGTTGTAATGCCCGCAAGAATACCGTACAGATTAAATTGGAAGATAAGCCCGTGAATACCACCTCTACGACCGTTATCACCCCTGTGGAGGAGGAGGGACAAACGGAAAAACCCCTGGCTATTAAAGTAACAAAGGCTTCCGACGAAGAAAAAGAAAACAGTGCGGTGTTGGCTGTCACTTCTGTTGAAGGAGGCGTGCTGGAAACAAATGTCGGTTATCACATTGTTCGTGGAACGGTTCCTCAGGGAACTCAAGCGGTTAAAGTGAATGATTATACTTTGGTCAAATTTCTCCCCTGGCATAAAACCTGGACTTATATTGCGTCAACATCCATCGGCACACTGAAAGAAGGTAAAAATAATTACACCGTTCTCGCACTCGATAAAGAAGGAGGCACAATTGATGAAACCGGTTTTGAAATCACCTATACCCCCAGCGTTATTCCTCATCTTCCCGGAGTGGGAACTCCTCTTTTATTCACGCTGATCATGACATTCATTCTGAGCTTGGGTTGGTTTGTTTTACCTCTCCCATTCAAAAAAAAGAGGTTGTAGCACACCGTGAAAAGATAACTGTTTTTGAGTATTTTAAAGCATTGTGAAAAACGCTGAAATGAATGAATTTGAATGAATTTTTATTTATTAAAAAAACATGGTGATTGTATTTGTCTATCCATTTTATTTGGCTTTTTTAAGCTATTTTTATTACATGATGGTTTGTTTTTTAGGTAATAATTTGACTAGTGAACAAACGTTTACTAAAATGGTCTTGTTTTCCAAATTAATCTAACCTATTCCCAATCAACCTAATTATTCTAATTGCACTAATTGCCCTAAAAAATGACTAATGTATTAACCCCCAAAGAACAGACTAAAATTTATGACCCGGAAGAAAGAACGGCTCGTTTTGGAGAAAATATTATTCTACTCTGCAAAAAAATACCTCAAAATCCAATCACACAAAGACTCATCCCTCAATTAATTGGTGCGGGGACCAGTGTCGGAGCAAATTACTGCGAAGCAGATGATGCGGAATCAAAAAAAGATTTTCGTCATAAAATCTGTATTTGCAAAAAAGAATCAAGGGAGTCTAAGCATTTCTTAAGAATGATAAATGTCGCTGCTCCTGAGTTGCAGGAGGAAGCAAAAACCTTTTGGCAGGAAGCCAAAGAACTCAACCTGATATTTAATTCGATTTATTCTAGGCTTAAATAGAAATTTGTTGTTTTGAAATTTTTAAATTGGTGCTTGGTATTTTTTTAGGTCAATTAGGTTAATTATTGCAATTAGAGCAATTAGTAAAGTAATTATTAACTATTAAATAATAAAATTTTAAATCTTTAACTCATTTAAAAATATGGATACAAAAAAGACTGACGCCGTTAAAAACGCGCTCGCCCAGATCGAAAAGAATTTTGGTCAGGGAGCCATCATGAAGCTTGGAGATGCGTCTAAAGTAAAGGTGGAGACTATTTCTACCGGATCTATTTCATTGGATCAAGCCTTGGGAGGAGGAATCCCCAAAGGGCGCGTGATTGAAATTTTCGGACCTGAATCTTCGGGGAAAACTACTTTAGCCCTTCATGTGATTGCGGAAGCGCAGAAAAGGGGTGGAACGGCCGCTTTTATTGATGCTGAACACGCGCTGGATCCGGAATACGCCAAGCGAATTGGAGTGAATGTGGATGAACTGCTCATTTCTCAGCCCGATAATGGGGAACAAGCTCTGGAGATTGTGGAAACGTTAACACGCTCCGGTGGGATCGATGTGATTGTGGTGGATTCGGTCGCCGCTCTAACTCCCAAGGCGGAAATTGAGGGAATGATGGGGGATTCTCACATGGGACTGCAAGCGCGATTGATGAGTCAGGCCTTGAGAAAATTGACCTCTATTATTTCCAAAACGGGCACTTCTGTGATCTTCCTGAACCAATTGCGTATGAAGATTGGTGTCATGTTCGGAAATCCGGAGACAACCACGGGTGGTAACGCACTTAAATTTTACACCTCCGTCCGCCTGGACATTCGGGCTATTGATAAAATCGATGCCACAACGCCCGATGGCAAAGAAATAACCGGACGACGCGTTCGGGTTAAAGTGGTGAAGAATAAAGTCGCACCTCCTTTTAAACAGGCTGAATTTGACATCATGTTCAACGAAGGGATTTCGAGATCGGGAGACCTTTTGGACACGGCCGTAAAATACAATGTTGTCGCAAAATCCGGTGCTTTTTACACCTACAAAGTGACTAAAATCGGGCAAGGTAGGGAAAATGCCAAAGATTTTTTAAGAGCAAATTCCAAAGTATATACCGACATTGAAAAGGAGCTGACGAGCCAAAAAGACTCGAAGGAGGTAGCGAGTAAACCCAAGACCGAAAAACCGGGGAAAACAGTGGAAGCTATTATTGAGTAAATAGCCTAGACAGAGCATCAGTACAAAAAAAGATAGTGGTCTTTTAAATCACTAGCCCTTTTTTTGTGCTAAAAAATCATTTTCATTTCTTGCCCCCCGTATTTTAAAAATGTACAATGCTTACACGCTCACTCAAGAAATGAATTCGGCAAAAAATAAACCCAAAAACAAAAAAAATTGTTTTTTTAATTGTCTCGGCTTATGGCCACTCCCACCACTAAAATCCCCCCTCATAGCAAAGAAGCGGAACAGTCCGTGATCGGGTCGATTCTGATCGACAAGGATGCCATTATTAAAATCATTGATTTGATCGCTATTGATGATTTTTATTATGACATTCATAAAATGATTTTTGAGGCGATGGCCGATTTGTACAATCGCCACGATCCTATTGATTTGCTCACCCTCGCGAATTTACTGGAAGAACGTAAGCAAATTGAAGTGGTTGGCGGTCCCGCCTATCTGGCGGAACTCACTTCTGTGGTTCCTACCGCGACGCACGTGTTTCAGTACGCTCAAATTGTTAAAAATAAATCCATTCTACGTAAGATGATCAAGGCGGGAAATGTCATTCTCTCTTACGGTTATGACGAGGAAAAGGAAATTATCTATCTCTTGGAACAATCCGAAAAAGAAGTGTTTAATATTTCCCAGACTTTCCTGAAAGATCGTTTTGTTCATGTTCGGGATATCATGAACAAACGCTTTGAAGAATTCACAGCGATTTCTAAAGACGAAGGAACAAGCAGAGGTGTGCCCACCGGCTATCATTCTCTCGACAAAATACTTTCCGGCTTACACCCTTCCGATTTGATCATCTTGGCCGCACGCCCCAGTATGGGAAAAACCGCCCTTGCCCTTTCTATCGCTCAAAAAGTGGCCATTGAAAATCCAAAAAAACGAACCGTGGGTATTTTTTCTTTGGAAATGTCCAAAGAGCAGTTAGTGGATCGTCTTTTCTGCTCTCTTCTTGCGATTGATTCAAGTAAATTGCAACAGGGGGGGCTAGAAGATAAGGATTTCGAGAATATGGGTCCTGTCATGGACAAACTGAACAATGCCCCCATTTTTATCGACGACTCCGTCGTTTCTTCAATTTCTGAACTGCGCGCGAAAGCGAGGCGATTGCAAATGGAACATGGTTTAGATCTTTTGATTGTGGATTATCTTCAGCTGATGAGCGGAAGCACAAGTGGTGGGGCTGTGATCAATCGCGTTCAGGAAATTTCTGAAATTTCGCGCGCGCTCAAAGCGCTTGGACGTGAACTCCGTATCCCCATTTTGGCACTTTCTCAGCTTTCCCGCGCGGTGGAATTGCGCAATCCAAAAATCCCCCAACTTTCTGATCTGCGTGAATCGGGTTCCATTGAGCAAGACGCTGATGTGGTTCTAATGCTTTACCGCAAAGATTACTACGAAGAAAACCTAACCGAAGAAGAAAAGGGTATTACCGAAGTGTACATTCGCAAACACCGCAATGGCCCTGTCGGAAAAGTTCAACTTCGTTTTGACAGCACTCAGATGCGTTTTTACGATATTGACCGCCGTCAAATGATTGAAGACATGGATTGATCCAGACAAATACCTTGAGAATTAGACATTGAATCGCGTTCGCTATATATTAACTGTAATTTGAATTATTTTTTGATTTTTTCAACATGAATCAGGTTCCTCAGCTCATTACGATCTTTGGTTGGTCGACTTTGGCTTTTGTGATCACCCTTGTCTTAACTCCTATTTTTCTGAAACTGGTTACAAAATTTAAACTGGGGAAACAAATCCGTGAAGAATCCATCGATGGAAAAGCAGCCACCTTTTTTCGGGAAATGCACGCGAAAAAAAGCGGTACACCCACTATGGGAGGAGTGATCATGTGGGGGTCTGTGGTTCTCACGATTTTGATCTCCCGGCTGCTTGCGTTTTTAGGATGGATCCCCAAATCACTGCTTGATCGCGGAGAAGTGTATTTACCCCTATTCACGCTGATGGCCGTCGGGATATTGGGGGCTGTAGATGATTTTTTCAATATCAAACGGATCGGCAAGAAAAAAGGAATTGAAGCCAAGCCGAAATTTTTGTTCCTGATGTTTTTTGCTATTATCGGGGCCTGGTGGTTTTACTCTAAACTCGGTTTTTCGAGCATTCACATTCCCCATTTGGGCGATTTTGAGATTGGGATGTGGTACATCCCCCTCTTCATTCTCGTGATTGTATCGACAGCCAACGCGGTTAATATTACGGACGGGCTCGATGGATTGGCCGGAGGATTACTCATTTTGGCCTTCATGGCCTTTGGCGCGATCGCCTTTGCTAAAGGTCTACTGATTTTATCAATTTTCTGTGGTTTGCTCATCGGCACTCTGATGGCCTTTTTATGGCACAATGTTCCACCCGCGCTCTTTTACATGGGCGATACGGGGTCATTGGCTTATGGCGCTACTTTGGGGGTGATCGCGATGATGACGGACTCTTTGGTCGTACTTTTGATCGTCGGATTTGTGTTCATTTTTGAGACACTTTCCGTGATCATTCAACTCACTTCCAAAAAACTCTTCAAAAGAAAAGTTTTCTTGATCGCCCCAATTCATCATCATTTTGAGAAAAAAGGATGGGGTGAAGCCAAAATCACCATGCGTTTTTGGATTATAGGCGCTTTTTTTGGCGTTGTTGGATTGATTATCGGGTTGATTGGGATGGGATAACTGTCTAAATTGCTCTAATCAACCTAATTCCTGCCTGCCGGTAGGCAGGTTTAATTGCACTAAAGCACGTCATTCATGAATGACTGTACTAAAAAATTACCACAATCCAAAAGAATCCTAAAAACTTAAGCTCTAATATCTAAATCCTAAATTCTAAACAAATTTAAAATCTGCCCGATTTTCAAAACAAATATCAAATTTCCAATTACGATACTGATTTTAATCATTGTTATTTTGATCATTCGGTATTGTTTAGAATTTAGGATTTGTGTTTTTGGATTTATTTAGATCAATTAGAAATTCAAAAGGGGGTTCTGGGGGTAAAAGCCTTGTTTTTTAGTCGTTTTTTTGGTATAATATAGAGATTGAATAAGTTGTTTTATGCAAAGACCAAAATCAATTCATCGTCTAATGAGCAAAAGAAGGGCATTTATTTATCAAAATGACTCTGTAGAACCCGTCGTTTTGCAGTCACAATCGGATGAACAAACACCCCCTCCTGTCATTCCTGCTAATTTGAAACAAAAAAATCCACTCACCGCAGAAAACCCGCATGTGGTTTTTGATCCAGCCCATAAGCCTGAGCAAAAACAGGGGAAAATGGGAGTTTTTAAACGTCTTAAAGAAATGCTATTCCCCGGCAATTATCACGCTCAAAAACCGTCCTCTTCACATCCCGCAGCAACACCCAAAACGCCGGCGGATTATAAGGAGAGCACGTCAAAAAGTGAAATCCAACAAGTCAAGGAGGCTGAAAAAATTTATAAACAGGGATTGGCAACCATTAAAGATTTGATGGCCCCCTCTTCCATGGAATTCATGGTGGATAAAATGCGTTTGAGTGGCACTTATGCCAAAAGCTTTTTCGTCTATTCGTACCCACGTTATATCGAAGCCAATTGGCTTTCTCCGGTCATTAATTTTGACGTGACTATGGATATATCCATGTTTGTTTATCCGACCAGCAGTGCCAAAATCATGAAGTTTTTGAAAAATAAAGTGGCGCAAATCCAATCCAGTATGCGTATAGAGGCGGAAAAAGGAATGGTTTCGGATCCGGCTCTGGAGACAGCTCTTCAGGATGCGGAGGAATTGCGTCGCAATATTCAACGCGGTGAAGAAAAGTTCTTTCAGTACGCGCTGTATTTTACAATCTATGCGGACGATGAGGATAAGCTCAAAAAAATACAAACCCGCCTTGAGAGCACATTAGGAGGAAAACTCGTGCTCACCAAAAGCGCTGACATGCAGATGGAGCATGGCTTTAATTCCACCCTACCCCTTGCTATGGATGAAATGGAGGTCGCGCGGAACATGAATACCAGCCCTCTTTCTACCACATTCCCGTTTACCTCATCAGATCTTACCTCGAATGAGGGGATTTTGTATGGAATCAACCGGCACAATGATAGTTTGATTATTTTCGACCGCTTCAGTTTGGAAAACGCGAATTCGGTTGTATTCGCTAAGTCCGGTGCCGGTAAATCGTATGCCGTAAAATTAGAAGTTTTAAGATCGATGATGCTCGGAACCGATGTGATTATTATTGATCCGGAAAATGAATATGAAGCGCTGGCCGATACGGTCGGCGGAACCTATTTACGCGTTTCACTCAATTCCGATCAGCGTATCAATCCTTTTGATCTGGCATTGCCTGTGGATATGGATATGAACGATCAAAAACCCGGAGAATTGCTTCGAACAAACATCATCACACTTCACGGACTGCTCAACCTCATGCTGGGCAAACTCAGCCCGGAAAAGGAGGGACTGATGGATAAGGCTCTTATCGATACTTACGCGCTCAAGGGAATCACGATGGAAACCCGGAATCCGGCTGAAATGGAACCCCCAACGATGGAAGATCTGTACGATATTTTGAACAACATGCGAGGAGCCGAAAATTTGGCTCAACGTCTTCAAAAATACACTATCGGAACGTTTTCCGGGCTATTCAATAAACCGACCAATGTTAATCTTAAAACAGGCTTGGTAGTATTTTGTATTCGGGATCTTGAAGATTCCCTGAGACCGATTGCCATGTATATTATTTTGAATTACATTTGGAGCCGTGTCCGTTCGGAATTAAAAAAACGCCTGTTGATTATTGATGAGGCTTGGACCATGATGCAACATGAAGATAGTGCACGATTTTTGTATGGACTCGTTAAACGTGCCCGTAAATATTATTTGGGAATCACCACTATTACGCAGGATGTGGAAGATTTTGTGAACTCCGATTATGGTCGGCCAATCATTACGAATTCCTCTTTACAGCTTTTATTAAAACAGGCCCCCAGCGCCACCGACGCGCTAACGAAAATTTTTAACCTTACGGAAGGCGAAAAATACTTATTGCTCAACGCGGGGGTGGGCCAAGGCTTGTTTTTTGCCGGCCTCAAGCACGTCGCGATTCAGATTATCGCAAGTTACAGCGAAGATAAAATCATTACCACGAACCCGGAGGACATCCTGAAGCAACGACAAGTGACCAATGATTTGGCACTTGAGCCCAAAAAATAAATCACTACAATAGTGTGACTGTAATCTACATTACATATTTCTAAATAGTGACGTGTTATTATTAAAGATACTATTTTTATTTTTTAATAAATTTCATCATGAATGTTTGTGAAAATTGCCAGGCAAGTTTGCAGATAGGGAAAATGGTCCCCGATTTTACTTTGGAGTCTTACACTCAAGGCATCTTTAAAAAAATATCCCTGAGTGATTATAGGGGTAAGTGGGTGCTTCTCTTCTTTTATCCGCTCGACTTCACTTTTGTTTGTCCAACAGAAATTTTAGAACTCTCCAGTGATTCCAAAGGTTTTGAAGACATCAATACTCAGATTTTAACCGTGAGTGTGGATAGCGTTTACTCTCATCAGGCCTGGTGCAAGGAGATCGGAGATCTTAATTTTCCCATGCTCTCTGATTTGAACAAAGAGGTGAGCCGACAATATGACTGTTTACATCCCGAAGGAATGTCTCTTCGGGGGGCATTTGTTATCGATCCGGATGGTGTTTTACAGGCAAAAACAGTCCATAATTTATCGGTAGGAAGGAATACCGGTGAACTTAAACGTGTGATTCACGCGTTTCAGACGGGGGAATTATGTCCTGTGAACTGGGAAAAAGGAAAAAAGACCTTAGGAAAAAGTTAAGAAGCAAAAAATAAACACCTTAAAAAACCCGCCAACACCTGTTGGCGGGTTTTTTGTTTACCAATCGGTATCTTCTTCTTCATCTGAATCGTCACTATTCTCACCATCTTCATCTTCTATATCGTCTAAATCCATATCATCATCTAAATCCATATTTTCTGTGTCATCGCTATCATCGTCGTTAAACCCAGATCCAAGATTCTTATCATCATCGTCGTCATAATAATAATTCATAGAATTACAATTACGTTATAAATTATTTTTTAGCCTTTTTAGTGACTTTTTTCACTTTTTTGGCGGGCGCTTTTTTAGTAACTTTCTTGGTTACTTTTTTCGCAGGTTTCTTGACAACCTTTTTAACCAATTTCTTGGTTTTTTTAGCCGGAGCTTTTTTTGTTTTCACTTTTGTTTTTTTAATAGGCATGAATTAAAAAAATTAAGATATAAATTATGTTCATTATCTATCTTTCTGTCTAAAAATCAACACAAAAAAAATGAGAGAGGCACTGTTTAAAATAAAGAAAAAAATGCCGTTAATAAAAACTATTTCTGCGAAGATCGGATGACATGTTTTTTATTAAAAATACTTGCCCTCTTATGTTTATTTTGATAACATCCCCCACGCGTGAGAATGACTGATGTATT
>PFOK01000101.1 GCA_002792495.1 Candidatus Peregrinibacteria bacterium CG_4_10_14_0_2_um_filter_43_11
TGATCGTGTAATGCATTACTATTGGGAAAAAGAGCAAGGAATTCATCCACTTTCGCAAGTGCCTCCTGTCGTTTTTTTTCAAACTGTTTGTTGGGTGTTACAGTATCTGCAGGTGCTGGTGCATCAGATGCCTCAGGCACAGTCGTTGCTTCCGGTGCCTGTGCCGTTTCCTCATAAACGGTTCGGTTTTGTTTAAACCAATCGTTTGCAGTGTTCCTATAATGGTGAGATAAATGAATCATGATTTTAACTGAGGGGGGTTATTTTTGTTTTTTTTCTTCGTCATCCCGTACTTTTTTGTCATCCCGCCCAGTCACTTAGTCAAAGGGATTTCTCTCTGCGTTCGAAATGACGATAAGAGGAGTGCGGAATGACGAGAGGAAGTTAAGAATTTTATAAGTAATTCAATCCTATTAATATAAGAGTGGCAAACACGATCAGTGCCACAAGCAGCATTACAAATCGTCGTACGGCATGGCTTGTTTTTACGGAGCTGTCGCTTTTTTTCGACGAAGCATTGCCGGCACTGTTTTGATCCATACCTTCAATTTCGCCTTCCAGTGCTTCCACCGCCTTTCCGGTTTCCGTTTGTTCCAGTTTTTCAAAACTTTCACGGATCGCGTGGCTTTGCTCGTGCATCAAATCGTTCAGCTTGTGTTCGTATTCTTCGTTGAGCACCTGAACCCGCTTTTGCAGTTTCGGGTCCGCGGCCACGATCTCTTTAATAGAGGTGTTGATCATCTCAATCAATTCATCACGTTCTTTATCCGTCATTTGAGGCATCAACGCGATCAACTCTTTTTTCTGATCTTCGGCCAGTACGCTGGTTTCGATTTTCCGTTTTAGCGCGTCATCGGTGATTTTAGTAAGGATTTTTGACATGAAAATAAAAAGAGGTTGAAGAAAAAGCGATTACGATGCCGGTGCGGCTTCCGGTGGTGCCGTAGCCGCAGGCGCTGTGGATGCCACGACAGGGGGAGTGAGCGTTAAACCCTTGTCTTGTAACCATTTGGCGACATTGGTCGGGTTTACAGCTTTCTCATCGATAGCATCTAAAAACTTTCCCAAATTGTCTACCGTTGGATTAGACACGTTTTGGATCGCGGTTATAATTTGTGTCAATCCATCGCTTGTAAGTGAGTTACTTTCAAGCCGTAAATCACGAACGGATACTGAAAAATCGCTTACTTTTGCTTTTATCGCAGTGTAGATCTGTCCCAGTGGACTGTTTAAGGTGTACCTTTCGGCAAATTGTTCAATTTCCGCTGCGGAATAGACTTTAAGAAGAAGTGTATAAGCGGTTTGCGCTTTTTCCGGAGCGAGTTGTGGAAACTGAGCCACAAAAGCCTGAACCTTTGTCCCCCACGTGGGGGCCTTTTTAGCGGCTTCCGTGGCGGCAGGGTTTTTTTTCTGTTTTTCAGCCTCTTCTTCGGCTTTTTCTTCGGCCAATTCCTCATCGGATTTAAACCATCCGGCGACTTTACGAATTAGCTTGGAAGACCAAGTGTCTTTTTTCTTTCCATCCTTTCCTTCCTTGCCCTTAGTGTCTTTTAAATCATCCGCCCAGGCCGTCAATGTGGCGGCTATTCCCCCAGTGAACAAGGCGGCAACCGCTCCGTATTTTTCTTTGATTTTATCAATGAATCCTTTGATTTTTCCTTCGGGTTGTGTGTCCCCGATCATTGCTTTAAGTTCCGGCAGGTTTTCCAAATCCCCCACAAAAGCGTCAATCTTTTGTTTTTCGGGGCTTTTTTCTGTTAAATAATTAAAAATACTGCCTTCCACCAACTGCCAGTATTCAGCTCTTTTGGCAGGATCTTGCACCTTCCAGTCGTCCATGTCTTTTTCAAAACCCGCCTTTACCTGAGCCATCATCTTAAAAGGATCCTGTTCACCGACTTGTTTTTGCAAAGTTTTCAGTTCGTTTTTGGTTTTATCCAATTCCGGTTTCCCGGGGAACAAAGAAAGCAGTGGTGCAAACAGCCCATGTTGTGGAGCATTTGGTTCAGCCATTATTGAGATTGGTTAGAGGATTTAATTTTTTTGATCAGATCTTGTTTCACTTCATCTACTGTGCGTAACACGCCCTGGGTTTCTTGGACGGTGAGTTTGATATCGCGATGTTGCACTTTTTGGCAACGGGTTTCAAATGCCCCCCATAACGTTAAATAATCTTTTTGTTTCGCGGAGTCCATCATAAAAAGGGCTAATATATACCGTTTTTTTAAATCATCAGAAAGGAATTTATTGTTTTGAATCAGATCAATAATTTGTTTTTCGGTTTTTGTCATTTTCAGAAGTGATTTAATGATTTTTGAACTAATTACGATAGTTTTTTTAGATCTTCCGCCAACTCTTCTTCTGCCATGGGCACTTCGGTAAGCACATGCTGCATTTCGCTTTTCTGATGAATGGCATCAGCCCTCTTTCCGCCTTCTTTGAGTTTTTTTAAGCGCTTGGGGTCAATCCGCTTTTTTTTCTGTCCTCCGCTGATGGGCATAAGATCGGTATAACCCATAATCGAATAAAAAATAATTACATTTTTTAAATCACAAATACATCACCATGTTTTTCTTCAAACCGTGATTTCATCTGAAACACCGTGTCCACCAAATTCTGTAATTGAAAGCCGGGTTGATGACTTTGGTTCCACAGAGTCTCAATTTGTTTGATGACACTCATCAGGTTGATGGCCGTTAAATCCGTTCTTTCTTGATCCTCTTCGCTCAATTTGTCGTAAACATCGTGATTGAACAGGGTTTGAGGATTGAATGGGTCAAGTTCACCGCTTTTTAATTTGGTAATCAGAACCTCCAGAAACGACGCGTCTTTTTTGCCCAATCCTTCGCTTTTTACGAGAGGGGTATTCAGTTGCTCCTGCATTTTTGGATCCATGGTATGCGCCTGATATTGCTGAAAGATTTGTTGCATTTTTTGCGTTGGCTCAATAAATAAATCTAATAATTATACCAAAAAACCAAATAAATAGCAAGGCTCAGAAAATGAAATCACCTCTTATTTTTGTCGGACGGATCAGGAGATTTTTCGTTTGAATAAATAATTCACCCATAAATCTTAGCAATGCGATATAAAAAGAACTTGGTATCCGCTACAC
>PFOK01000100.1:0-1440 GCA_002792495.1 Candidatus Peregrinibacteria bacterium CG_4_10_14_0_2_um_filter_43_11
ATTGCAAATTAGTATCAAATGGATTCCGCATCGGGGTGCGGAATGACGAATGGGGGTGCGGAATGACGAGGGGGTGGGTGGGGTGGGCTATTCCTTGATAAATGTTTCCTCGATTTTGAATGTTTCCTTAAAAGGCAGGGGGATGGAGAGATTCAGGTGCCAGTTCACGTCCGTTAACATCGTTCCGGATTCTGTACTGAGGCGGTAGTTAAATGGTCCGCTGATGGCCGTTAAAGTGAGTTGAGTATCGGTTATCGTCACAGCTGTGTTTTCGTCGTACGTTCCGCCTCCGCAGTTCGGGATGTGGTTTTTGAGCGTCTCATTGTTGATGATCAAATCGCCTTCCTGTTCCAAGTTGCACAAGTTCCATTCAATCAGCATTTTTTCGTTCGGTAAGTCGGTGTAGGTTCGGGATTCGCCGCTATCCAAAAACCCTTCAATGCTATTCGCGGCATGATTGATGGTTCCCGTGATTTCATTGTTTCCGTTCACTTCGTTTAAATCCGCCGTGGTTAAAGAGCCCAGTTGATCCATGCTTAGGGTTTTGATGTATTCCGCGTAGCTTTTTAGGTAGTTTTTTTGGTTCTGATAAGCGATCGTGCTCCGCTGAATGGAAGCGGTGCGTTGCAATCGTGTTCCGAAAAAGAAAAAAACCGAAGTCAGCATTACACCGAGGGTGATTGTCCAGATGAGCAGACTGCCTTTGGGGTAGGGCTTTTTAAGCATTCAGTTTCGATTGCGAGATTATTTCACTGGTTGATTTTGGCGTTTATTTTGGTGGTCTGAGCGGCTCCTTCTTCCGTTTTGGTTTTTAACGTCATTTCCAGCAACGTGTCGTTATTCCATTTTTTAAATTGCAGGCCATTTTCGTCCAGCGTGAAATCACTGACGTAGTCAAAAGGGACTTCATCGCCTGTGATATTTCCGTAAATACTGATATTTTTTTCGGTTAGATCAGATTCCTTAACTCTTATCTGCTTGCCCGCGTTCATGATGTTGGCATTGCTGGCGCTGGTGGGGAAAAGAAGGGGTTTGGCTAATTTTGTTTTGACACCATTGAAAATTACATAAGGATCCGGTTCGTTTGAGGCGTTGATCTCGATCACATCATCCGCGGTTCCCAAAACGTCATCACCGATTCGCAGACTCCGATAAGCGGTGAATAATACTGTGCCTTCCGGTCCGTATCCTTTTATTTCAATGAGGGGATAGGTTTTTTTTGAATTGGTCGTGTCTAATTCGGAGACCGAAAGCGTGATTTCGGTATTGGCGTCCACGTCATTTTTTAAAGTCACTTCTTCTCCGGCATTGTGATGGTTGGCCATGTTGTTGTTGAGGGTGATGATTTCTCCTCCTCCCTCTTTTTTATTCACAATAAAGTCATTGTCGGCATCGGTACTTATCTGGATTTTTTTAAAGGTGCTATTGAACAAAAGCGGA
>PFOK01000100.1:1559-14074 GCA_002792495.1 Candidatus Peregrinibacteria bacterium CG_4_10_14_0_2_um_filter_43_11
CCATTCTCCCTCTAAATTCAGGGTATTTGATGAGCTTTCGATGCTATCCAATTTCGCCTGACTTGCATCTATCCCTTCCGGAAATGACAAGACTATTTTTTTAAGAGGTTCGTTAGTTGCCCCTGTTTTGAATTTAAAAGTCATCGTGTCCGGTTTGCCGGGGTCTTTTACCTTTAAAATCCGGTTATTTCCGCTGTCGGCGATGTAAAGGTCAATTTGTGAGTCTTGTGGATTGATTGGGTTCGGGACGTTGATCACAAAAAGTCCGGTCGGAAAATTAAGGGCGCAGTATTTGGCGCTCCCTTGGCAGGTGGTTTCACTCCCCATTCCGACAATCACTTCCGGCTCCGTATCTTCGTCTATATTTCCCAAATCGATTTTTTTGATTTTGTTGTCAAAACTATCGGCTACAAACAAAAATTCATGTCCACTATCCTTTTTTTTGTAATAGGCGAGGCCTGTGGGGAATTTCAGGTTTTTTGCCAATACCGTCATTGTTCCACTTCCATCCACTTGCACCACACGGCCATTGCCCGCATCACTTATGAACAGGTTGGTGCCGTCCGTTTCCACATCCATTGGCTGATTTAATGTGTCGTCCGAAATGATCGAGTTTCCGGGTGTACAATACGTTCCTCCTCCGCCAACACATGTCAGGATTTTATTTTGATCGGGAATGGCTATGTAGTAGTCATTTCCTTTTTTGGTGAATCCGGCAAAGTTTTTGGGAATGCCGTTGACGGTACTTGCATTGCTTGCACAGTTGAGGATGGTGCCGCTTCCCGGATTGCCGCATTGCTGTGAAATTCCTATCGACGCCACTTCACCAAAGGCGAACGCGTCTTTGAATACGAGGCGTGTTTTACCACCCACATTCGCCGTGCCGATGTAAGTGAAAGGCAGTTGATTGGCTTTGGTTTTGTTTAAGGCGACAATATAGCTTTGGTTTACTGTAAAATTATTCAGTACACTTTGTAGCTCTAAAAATTTTTCCCGTACGATGACGCCGGTGACAAATTGAGATTGATTTTCGGTCACTTGTTTTTGTGCCGAAAAAGTGTTTTTGAGTGTGCCGGAAAAAAACACGCTCATCCCCATCATGATCAATGCCGCCATACCGGTTGCGATGATGAGTTCAACGAGTGAAAACCCGTTTTTTTTAACCTTTATTTTTTTTGGTAGTTTGATCACGGTTCGTCTGAAATTAGAAATTGGAAATTGGCACAAAAATATTTTTTATTGTTTACCGGTTGTTTTAGTAAATGACGCGTTTTACTTCCGCATGATGTGTGCCCATGTTGTCTTCCCAGTCGATTTGCGCGGTGACGCGATAGGCGCTTAGCGCAAGGGCATTGATCTTGATTACTCCTTCTTCTATTCCCAGGGGTTCTATTTTGAGTGTTCTTACAAAAAGATCATCCAGTGTTTCCGGAACATCACCCAGGCTGTAGGCATTCCCTGCGAAAGCGATGCTTTTTGTGCAACCTGCATCACAAAAAGTATCTTTTAATGTTTCCGCGATCGCTATGCCCTGATCGGCCCACAGGTAGGCCCGTGTTTCCGTATTCTGCGCGTTTCCCAGACTAAAATTGCCGGTTTCCAACTTGAGCACTCCAAAAACAATGACCACCAAAAAAACCATGGTGAACAGCACTTCCACGAGTGAAAATCCGCTGGTGATGATGTGTTTTTGTTTGGAGCTTGGCTTGTTCTTCATTTTTTTGTTTTCGATTTGGTCTGATTTTAGCAATTTTTGTTTGGGATGTCACGCAGGCAGGTCAAATACTTTCCTGCCGAACCAGGACAGATCCTCAATTGAGCTGAGGAATGCTCCGGCACGAGGATGCTTTCCTGTAAAAGTACCACCTCTGCACCCCTCCTATAAGGAGGGGTTTTTAAAATACTCCCCCAATTAGGGGGAGCGCAGAGGGGGTACTTTTACAATTGGAATATATATCGCAATGTCTGTTTTTTACTGCGTTGTTTATACTCCGTGGTCGCGCCGGAATAACCATTGATTTTTTGGCTTAAATTTGCTATAATATAATGATTATTTTAATGAATTGTTTGTTATGTCTTTACTCGATGCTTTGCAAAAAACCAGCGGTGTAGCCCTTGATCCTCAGGCGTTTGATGAAGATGCCATTCCGGGTTTGGTGGATGAAATTTTTACGACAGCACTTGAACAACGCGCGAGTGATGTTCATTTTAAGCCAAAAGAGGAAGAATTTGAGGTCTATTTTCGTGTGGACGGGGCAATGATTCATCATAAAACTTTCGAGAAGATCTATCATCACCCCATCATCGCCCGTATCAAAATTATTTCCGGGCTTAAAATCGATGAACATCGCTTGCCACAAGATGGTAAGAGTAATTTTGTGCTCAGCGAAGGAAATGAAGAGGTCGACTTGCGTGTTTCGATTCTTCCTACCAATCATGGTGAAAAAGTGGTCATTCGTCTTCTCCGAAAGAACCCTCACATGGTCACGTTGCGCGATCTGGGGATGCTCCCGAATATTCTTTTGAAAGTGGAAAAACATCTGAAAGACACTTACGGTATGATTTTGACGGTGGGGCCTACCGGTAGTGGTAAATCCACCTCGCTTTTTTCGATGGTTTCCACTTTTGACGCGGAGGAATATAACATTTCCACCCTGGAAGATCCTATTGAGTACAAAATCAATAACGTGACTCAGAGTCAGATCAATGTGGATATCGGTTTTGATTTTCCGGATGGATTGCGTACCTTGGTTCGTCAGGATCCGGACATCATCATGGTGGGGGAAATTCGTGATCAAAAAACCGCTTCTCTTGCTATCGAGTCGGCGTTGACCGGGCATTTGGTTTTTTCCACACTCCATACCAATTCCGCCGTAGGCACCATTCAGCGCCTGCTCAATATGAAAATCGACCGCTTTCTGATCACGGACGCGGTAAAACTGATTATTTCTCAGCGTTTGGCTCGTAAATTGTGCAATAACTGTCGTCAGGCTCAGCCGGTTCCCAAAAAATATTACGAATTGTTCAAAGAGGGGGGGATCGATCCCGCGAACGCTTTCATTTACGAAGCGAAGGGGTGTGAGGCTTGTCACAATATCGGTTATAGCGGACGTATCGGTCTTTTTGAAGTTCTTGAGATGTCTCCGGCGATTGAGGAGATGATCATTAGTGACGCTTCCGCCGCCATGATCGAAAAACAGGCCGTGAATGAAGGTATGATTTTGCTTCGTAAGGACGCTCTTTTTAAGGTGGCAACGGGCGATATCTCCATTCAGGAGGCTTTGCGCATGATGTCATAAATAATTTGAATCGAGTTTTTATATCTCCTTTGCCTCTGAAATTATTGCCATTTCTGAAAAATCCGAATGGATTTGTAAGAACCATCCTCCATCGCAAATTTTACATCTAAACTTTTGACATTTGACCCCCGGTAATCGCAAATCATCCGGCTTCAGCTTGATTGAACTCATCGTTGTGGTGGGCATTATCGCTATTTTCAGTGCCTCTTCTTTTGTGGGGTTTGCTCTTTTTGGTGAAAACATGCGTGCCAAAGAGGTTTCGGGAGTGATCAGTGATTTGGTCAAACGATCGGAACTCGAAGTACTTCGAGGTGATTATCAGGCGATCAAGATTCATTTTTTGGAAAACTATCTTGTGTTGGAAAAAACACCCGCTTCCGCTGATCTTTCCCTCGATTTATCCGGCACTTGCACGTTGGATTCCGCTGAGGGGTATAATCTCGATACTACTGATTCCGGAACCTTACTCAAAAAAGATGAATCCGGACGGTTGATTGAAGTCACTACACTTCCCGCTTTTCCTTCTTTGTGTGTGAATTTTGAAGGTTCGCGCGAATCGGATTGGGCCTATCAGCTCACTGGCGGGGATCAGGTTTCCCCGATTCTCCAGTTTAGCCATTTCAACATCAATCGTGATCATCTTAACACCTTATTTTCTTTGGATTTAAATGGAAAGACCGTTGATTTAACAATAGAGGCTCCTTATGCCAAAAGAAGTCTTTACATCGATGACGTTTTGTCGGCCGATTCCGTTACTTTGCCCGTCAAAAAGAACGGTGAAGCATCGGGAGAAACCCTCATTATTCAATAATTTATTTTATGGCCGGAATTTTTGGTAAATGTCGGGATATGCTTTATGACTTTCGTCTGGATACGGAATTATTTTTTGACAAAATTTTTAAACGACACCCTAAAAAACAACCCCCTCTTATTTATACTCCCTCCGCTGTTCCCGTTCCTTCTCCTGCCACTAATTCCGCTCCACCCTCCTTGGATAGTTCGCAGAATAGCCCTAAAGCAGATAAAAAAGAGGGGCGTCCCGCTTTATCATTCGGCTTAAGAATGCTTCGACTTTCTTCCAAAGATCGCCTGTTTTTCTTTGATCAGATGGCAACATTGATCAGTTCAGGAGTGACGTTGATCGATTCCCTGAATTTGGTTCGCGCTCAATCCCGGAATCAAACGGTCAAAAAGCTTTATGCTGAAATGATCCATCACATCAATGCCGGTATGGGGCTCGCGGAAGCGATGGGACTTTTCCCCCATATTTTCCCTTCCATGCAGGCGGCTCTGATTGAAGCCGGTGAGAAAAGTGGAAATTTAAAAGTGGTACTCACGGAAATCGTTCAGGAAATGGACGACCATCAGGATTTTTTGCGCAAGGTCACGGGGGCCATGTTTTATCCCCTTATCCTTATCATTCTTGCCGTCACTCTGGTTGTCGGCATGATGGTGTTTGTGATCCCCCGCGTGGCCATGATGTATGAGCAGGCTCGCGTTCAATTGCCCGCCATTACGCAAATGGTCATCAATATCAGCGGGTTTCTTCGCGATCAATGGCCGTTGCTTCTTGCTTCTATCGGGGGTGCTATTTTTTCCCTGTTTTTCATCATCACCAAAACCCGTTTCGGAAAGCTTTCGATGGAGAATTTTGTGAGCATCATCCCCATGTTCGGCAAAATTTCCAAAGAAAAAAACCTGATGATCATCGCTTCCAATATGGGAATGCTTTTAAGGAGCGGTGTTCTCATCAGCGACGCGTTTCAGATCACCGAAAAAACGGTCGGGAATTTTCATTATCAACGTGCTCTGGGACAAATTTACCATGGGGTGATCATGGGGCGTACTGTGAGTGAAATGATGGGTCTTAAAGACATTGAAAGCAAAAGTTTTAAAGAGGATAAACTCTTTCCACTTCAATTCGCTCAGCTCATTCATATCGGGGAAACCACGGGTACGATGGATGAAATGCTTTTTAAATTGCGTCAAAATTATCACAAAAGCATCAACTACAAACTCAAAAATATCTCCACTGTGGTTGAGCCGATGATGATCATGATTGTCGCGCTTTTGGTGGGTACTATACTGCTTGCTGTGATGATGCCGTTCTTTTATATCGGAACGACTATTAACTAGTACCTCTTCCAATAAATAATTTCACGTGATAAAGTTAGGAGCGTTAGCTCCTAACCTAAAAACCATGAAAAAACATACTATCAAATTGTCTAAGAAGGAAAAAAAGAGTCTCAGGGGAATATTACATACGGGAAGTCGTCCTGCCTCAGTAAGAAACCGAGCGCAAGTGCTTTTTTTTAGTGATAAAGGGATAATAGACGAGACAATATCTGATATGCTGGGAATAACAGTCAGAGCCATTTGCAATATTCGAAGAAATTACTGCGAAAAAGGCTTAGATAAGTGTATTTTTGGAGAAAAGCGCTCAGGAAGACCTCGGGAAATAAGTACCACTGATGAAACCGAGTTAGTGGCATTAGCATGCTCTGCACCTCCTGAAGGAAGAGCCAGATGGACACTGGATCTTCTCAAAAAGAATACGGAGAAAAAAATAGGAAAATCCTCTATCCATCTCTTGTTAAAAAAAACGGGAGTAAACCTTGGCAGCAAAAAATGTGGTGTGTCGGAAAACTGAATACCGAATACCGAGAAAGAATGTATGCACTCATAGAACTCTATCACAAGCCATATAATCCAAGACAACCCGTCGTTTGTTTTGATGAGAAAAGCAAGCAGCTCCTCAGCAGTTCACGGCCTTCGATAGAGGGAAAAGTAAAAAAAGTCGATTACGAGTACATGAGGCACGGTACAAGAAATATTTTTCTTTCTGTTGAACCACTAGCCGGCAAGCGTAAAGTCAAAGTTACTAAAACTCGAAAAAAGCCTGATTTTGCACACTATATCAAGGATTTAATTGATGAAGATTATACAGAAGCAGACCAGATTCACATGGTTCTGGATAATCTCAATACACATTTTGCAAAGTCTTTTTATGAAACATTTGGTACCGAAGAGGCAGAAAGAATTTTATCAAAGATACAATTTCATTACACACCAAAACATGCCAGTTGGCTGAACATGGCGGAAATCGAGATTGGCATTATGGATAGACAGTGTCTGAACCGAAGAATCCCCTCAGAAAAACTGCTTAAATCCGAGCTTCTTGCATGGCAGAACAATCGAAACCTTGCTGAGACGAAAATCGTTTGGAAATTCTCAAGGCAAGACGCTGACGACAAGCTCTCCCGCCACTATACATGAAATTACTTTTTGGAAACAATACTAGTGTTCAGTGCTACAGTGTGCAGTGCTACAGTGCGCAGTCGTCAGATTACATCTTTAAATCAATCACTTATGTCTCCTAAACCTTCATTTCCAGAGGAAGATCTGACAATGCCTGTTGCTCCGGCTACGGTACAAAGTGCACGTCAGCAAATTGATGATGTTGTATCAACCGCTCCTGTTTCGGATGAAGAACGGGCACATTTAATGACACACTATTTGTCACCTGAGGATCATGCTTTACGTGAAGCATTGAATGGAATATTGATGCGAGGAGGGGTGGATCTTTTGGCATTGGATCCTGCTCATTTACAACGTTTGGCAGCAGATGTTAATGAGATAGCCGGTAAGACTTTTATGATTGGTCCTGATGGTGTTTTACACAATGCGCTCGGTAAAAAATTTCATGATATGCCTGAATATCACTATCTTATGCCAACTTTACCACGGGATCATGTTTTGCGTAGGCGTGATTCCTCTCGGGATGAGCGCGTTGCGGCATGGAAGGCAATTTTGCCCACTCTTGGTTTCAGGTTTGTTGAATAGAAGTGCTGAACCAGGACGGATTCCCAATCGAGTCGCGGGCTGATCCGGCTTAGGAAATGACGGTCGGTACCATGTCATTTTTTTGCTATAATGGTTTCATGAAAAAACATCACATCCATCATGTTAGCGAAAGTGTGAAACAAGCTTATTCCGCCATTGCCTCGGAATTCGATCAAACCCGTCAGCAGCCGTGGCCGGAGTTTCAGCATTTTTTGGCCTATGTTCGTCATGGTTCCAAAATCCTCGATCTTGGTTGTGGCAATGGGCGTTTGGCGAGGCTTTTGACAGATAAAGATGTCGATTATTTCGGGGTGGACCACAATTCCGCGTTACTCGAAAAAGCCCGCGCCGCTCATCCCTCCGCGCGATTTGAACTGATGGACATGGCTGATCTTTCGGCGTTGCCCGAGGGCGGATTTGATATGGTTTTTAACATCGCCGCGTTTCATCATTTGCCCGGCAAAAAAATTCGTCGTCATGCGACCCTTGAAATACATCGCATTTTAAAAGATGATGGTGTTTTGATCCTTACGGTTTGGAATTTGTTCCAATGGAAGTACATCAAACCTTTGTTTCGATCGGTTTTATCTTGTCTTCTCCATTTTGGGTTCAAGTATGCGTGGAACGATCTGTGGATCAAATGGGGAAATTACCCCCTCAAGCGTTATTATCACGCGTTTTTGCCGAAAGAATTATCACATTATTTTCCTTCCGATTTGTGGGAGCTGGAAGAATTTTATTTCACCAAAAAAGGGAATCGAGTACCCTTTTGGAGATCGTTTAATGCGGTGCTTATCGTTCGGAAAAAGTAGCGATCCGAATTTTCAATAGGTTGCCAATGGGTTTACCGATTGGCTTATTCGGATCGCTTTCTCGATTTGAACAATGTTTCGTGTTAGGATAAGTGCCGATGGAAATTAAAAGAATTAAAATCGCCGGTGTCCCTCTGGACGCGGTCACGTACGATACGGCGCTTGAACGCGTTCGTTTTTTTATCGAATCCAAAACCAAAGGGTTTATTACCACGCCGAATCCGGAGATCATTGTCTTGGCCAATCAAAATCCTTCGTATCTTCAGACCCTTCAATCTTCCGCATTGGCCATTCCCGATGGCATTGGTGTTTTGTGGGCCCCCACTTATCTGAGCCTTCCGTTTCGTCGATTGCGAATACACCGTTATTTTGAATTGATCTTTTCTTTGATCAGGGCTTTTCTTTCTCCCGCGTATTGTCGCATTATTTTGCCTGAGCGTGTTACGGGTACCGATTTGTTTTATCAGGTTGTAGAAGCTTCCCGAAAATATCACTGGCGTATTTTTTTGCTGGGAGCACGGCCGGGCGTTGCGGAAAAAGCGATTCACCATCTTTTAAAGTCATATCCGGATGCTCAATTTGTCGGTGCTTATGCCGGTTCTCCCGCTGACGCGGAGGCATCCGAAATTTGCGAACGCATCAATCAGGCGCGCCCTGACATTCTTTTTGTCGCTTACGGTAATCCCGCTCAGGAATTATGGATCCATCAGTATTTAAACAAGCTGGATACGGTGTATGTCGCCGCCGGTATAGGAGGCGCTTTCGATTTTGCTGCCGGTTCCGTCAAGCGTGCCCCCCGATCCATGCAGGCTTTTGGCCTTGAATGGCTATGGCGTCTTTTAAAAGATCCCAGGCGTTTCCGGCGGATCTGGCGTGCCACGGTTGTTTTTGTCCGTCTGGTTTTTCGTTCAAAATATCCGGGCATATAAAGGTTCATCAACACAAGTTTTCCTTTTGTTATAACCGTTTTTTTGATATACTTTGTATTGAACTTTTGTTGTTCTCTGCCATTAAACTGAATGATTATGGCAAGTAATGAAGTTGATTTAGGGGCTTATCTAAAATATGAGGAGGTGCAATTCTTCTTTCGCAAGCATTGGATTCATTTTTTGCGTATCCTTTTTTTCGGTTTATTGGTCGGCTTTCTCATTTTTGTCGTCTTACTGGGGTTTTATGGATTGATCAACGCGTTTTCTATTCAGGTTTTAAGGCCTTTTTTTGTGTTCATCGCGATCATTGGCTCTTTTATTTATCTGAATATGTTTTTTTTGCAAATCATCAATTATTTTTTTGATGTGGTGATCATCACTGACGCTCGTATTGTCATCGCCAGAAAAACCGTTTTTTTAAAAGACGATAGCGCGACGATTGATCTCACCAAAATTCAGGATATCAGTGCCAAATCGTGGGGGATTTTTCGTAACTATCTCCACTTCGGCGAACTCATTATCACTTTGTCAGCCTCTATTCCTCCTGTGGTCATTCACGCCGTCCCTAATCCTCACTATCGTTTGGAGCAATGTAACCGTGTTAAACGGGAGCATATTTTAAAACGTCAGGAGCGTCGGGTGCGTTATCCGGATAATGTTAGCGAGCCCCTTGCGAAAGGGGATAATTACCTAAAGGACATTCGTTTTTTGAATTAATAATGTTGAGTTCACGAATGACGGATTCTGAATTTTGTGATTGTGATTCGGATTGATTTCCTTGCTTTTTCAAGGTGTTCAATGGTAGAAAAGAGGTGAATAATCGCCATTTATGTTTCATTTTCCGGATCAACGCGAAGGGGAAAGAGTATTGATGCTCATTCGTAAGCATCCTGTGGTGTATTTTAAGATCGTTTTTGTGTTTACGGTTACCATTTTATTGCCGCTTATCGGGTTTCTTTACATTTGGTTTCATCAATATCCTTTCGCGGAGCATTATCGGGGCGGTGTGATGGTGAACATTTTTAGTTCGCTGTATGTGCTTTATGGGTTGCTTTTTTCATGTATCGCTTGGGTGGATGATGAATTTGATGTTTTTATTATTACCGATGAACGGTTGATCGATATCACTCAGATCACACTATTCCAACGTTCGGTTGCCTCCACTCCTCTCAACCAGATTCAGGATACGACCAGTCATGTGAATGGAGTTTTGGCTACTATTTTGAACTATGGTGATGTGGAAGTTCAAACCGCCGCGGGTTCCGCGTCCAGTTTTTTTATCGATTGTGTTCCGAATGCGCCTGAGGTTGCCCGTGAAATTTTGGATATTGCCGATAAACACAAAAATGGCACTATTACTGAAATTCCGGCCATCTCTCATTCTTCTACAACCGATTATCGTGCAGAAGAGGGGTGGTAGTATCCAGTGCTCAGTTTACAGTGCGCAGTGCTACCGAATTCGGCGTTGATTTTTTGGCTTTTTCCTGTTAAAATTCGGCTTCCTTACTTTAATTTTTTGACATGGCTTCCGCCGTTGAATCTGCACAGGCTCCCGAGGCACGATTGGACTCCACTGCCCGTGGTGTTAATGATGTTAATAGTATTCATGAGTTTCGTCGGGAGCTTGTCATGATCGCGGATCGGGCGTTGGCTCAAAAGTTTATCAATGATGAGGCTCATCGGGGGCTGAAGGAGGTGTCAGAAGGAGGGCGGCTGGGAAAAGACGATCAGGCCACTTGGAAGGCGTTGACGTTCCAACGCGAAGATTTCAAGAGGGCTCAAGGGGTTGTTCAGGAAATGCAAGGGGTATTGAAACAGGCCATGAGAGAAAAAATCGCGTCTGAGGCGGATTATGAATTTTTAATGGGTAATTTGGTTTTATCGGGGCAAATCAATGTGACCGAAAAAGCTGTTGAGCTGGCAAGAAAGATGAAGGAAAAAGTTGATCATATGAAAAAAGATCGTGAGGGATACGATAAAATCGCAAATCATAAGCTTGTCCGGAACACCGGTTTTTTAAAAACAGGTCCCAACGAGAAAGATAAAATAGATGTTCCCGATGAAAAGGCTTTTTTGAAAATGACGGTTCCGGAGCGACGCAAACTTCTTGAAGGAGTTAAAAAAGCGCTTCCAAAGGCCGAGGAATATGCCAAAGAGGCCGGCAAGGTCGAATCCGTTGAGCAGACGGAAGCGTATGACCAATTGCTTCATAAGGCTCAATTTAAAGACAAAATCATTGGCCGTGAAACCGCCAAAAAGTTCAAGGAAGGATTTAAAGTGATTGATCACACTGAAAAAGAGCGATGGATCAAAACTTTTGAGGGTGAGATGGAACGTTATCAAAGGTTGTGGAGTGATATCCGAAGTACCCTTGAAGGGTCTGATTTGAACGAGATGGAGGGCGAGCGCGATACGATGGGGTGGAGTCAACTTTCCGCTGAGTTTGGTAAAACCATGTGTCGTGTTTATGATGGCAATTTAGATGATCTTCACACCAAAAAAGTGATCAGCAACCATACCAAAAAAGCCTTTTCTCTCGACATCGCCAAGCGGCCTCTGCCGGAACAACAGCGCTATTTAAAACAGCTTGATTCTCAAATGGAACGTTACCAATCCTTACGTTCTAATATCGATGAACTCAAAGATAAAAAAGCTCAGTCCGCACTGAACGCGCTTTATGAATCCGAGACGTGTGGTTATACCGAAATTCACGATCTTTATTTGGAGTTGACGGAAAAGAAGACCCCGGAAAAAAAGGGAGACGACAAAATGGCATCTGTTTTGGCGAATGTGCGGCGCGAACGGGTTCAAAAAGGCATCAAGGCCAGTGAAGCCGGCATGGAAAGTCGGGAACAAAAGGAAAAAATGGTCGCGATTTTGGATGATGTTGTTCGTCATCAGCGACGGGAGAATTACGAGGCGACGGATTATTTGGGTGAAGTGAGAGAGGAGCGTGCCAAAAAAGAAGCGGAACGACAAAAAAAATCGAAGAAAAAGTCAGTTGAGCCCCCCTCTGCTTCCGCAAAAGTCGGTGATAATTTTACTTTTGTCGATGACATTAGGCGTGCCCGCCTTTATCAAAATCCGGATCCATCTGAGACGGGGGCGCGCGATTCCGATTCATCCGCTTCGTTTAAAAAACAATCGTTGATGGGCAGAATGTTTAGTCCTTTATTCGGCAAAAAAGATCAGGGGGCCAATCGCGAAAAAAAAGCATCTTCAAAAACTTCCGTTGGCCAGACCAAGTCCGGTGCCGAAGCGGAAACGGCTATTCGTGATTTGGAACAGGAGGGGGATGAAAATATCAGTACCCAAAGTGTTGCCGATCGCACTTATCAAAAAACAAAAATTCATGGCAAACAGGATGTTACTGTCACTCAGGTTCGCATTGAACGGAAAGATGCCATGCGGTATTTGTTGCACGAAGAGACTCAAGAGCGTCGTAAGATTCATTTTGTCACTGAGGACGCCGGTTTGGATCGGTTGGACTTTGATGATGTTCGTTTGTATCGGGATTATCTAAAGGCAAGCTTGGATCGCTAGATCAGTGCTACAGTTCACAGTGCTACAGTTCACAGTGCTACAGAGAACTAACTACTAACTACTAACTACTAACTACTAACTACTAACTA
>PFOK01000078.1 GCA_002792495.1 Candidatus Peregrinibacteria bacterium CG_4_10_14_0_2_um_filter_43_11
AACAAACTGAATCCAGCGAAACCTCTAAAAAATATTGGCCCGCGTCTTCCGTAATCGGAATCTGCAAAGCCATGGGGGGAAGTTTTTCGGCTATTTACAGTGAAGTGATGAAATATGGTTTTGATGCCGAACGCGCGTGGAAAGTGGCGCTCAAGGCCAAACGAGGCTTGGCGGATACCGGAAAACCTGGTGCTTTTACAAAAGACTTTGTTTATTTTAAGGGGTACCGTATGATTTTGAATTTTTTGAAACATGGTGGCCAATTGTGTGATTTGTATTACGGAAAAATCAATCTCGAAGACCTTCCGTTAATTAAAAAAATAACGGGGCTCAAAAAACCGTTTTGGTTGCCCAAGTATTTGATGGAGGAATAACTTAAAAAATGGATTTGAGGGGTTTGCGCGATGTTTTGGATTTGGAGGATGAAATGACTCTATCCCCTAAATCGTACAAACCCCATCATTCTCACGGATCTATTCAGAACAAATGAAACAAAGCATTCTCATCATCGGTGCGGATAGAAAATGGGAGGAGGAAGAGCTTTTAAGAGCCGCGAAAGCTACGGGTTATACCGCCAGGATTTTGGATGCTCACCGCCTTTTAATTCGTTTGAATGAGAGTGGAGCGGAGTTGTTTTATGAACAACAAAATATCACACCATTGTTTAAAAAAAGCCGAATTATTTTTCGGCGCACGCGTGGCACTCAAGAAAAAATGATCACCCTCTCCCTTCTGGCAAAACACTGGGGCATACCCTTTACCGATACCGTGGCGAGCGTGATGTCAAACCTGAACAAATCCATTTCCATGCCCTCTGTTCATCTGAAGGGGAAAATCCGACATATCAAAACCGCTTTTTTGTGTCGCGGAGAAGCGTTTGATTTTGAAGCGTTTGATTTTCATTTTCCGCTACTGGTTAAGCCGGTTCATGGCCGTCATGGAGAGGGTATCAAGACGATTAGAAACGAAAAGAACCTGAGCAATGTTTTGAAGTGGAATCGTAAAGCGATTATGATTCAACCCTTTCTGGAGATTGAATCGGAATACCGTATTTTTGTGGTTGGAGGAAAAGCGTTGGGCGCCATTCGTAAAATTCCCAAGAAAGGTTCTGTGATCGCCAATTACGCGGCAGGGGCTCAGTTTGTTCCCGCCATACCGGATGAAAAAGTGATTCAAGAAGCGATCACAATTTGCGAGGAGCAATATATTGATATCGGAGGGGTGGATGTGGCCCAAGTAGGGAAACATTTTTATTTACTGGAAGTCAATCGATGTCCGGAGTTCCAAGCTTTTTCTGCCACTACCGGAATTGATGTGGCCAAAAAAATTACCGAATTTTTGATTCAAAAAGCGTCATGAAATTTTTCATCACCATTCCTCATTATAGTCTGAAAATTCCGCGTGAAGTCAGCGGTCTCTTACGCATCCGAAGAAAACATTTGATTGAAATCGGAGAACCCGGGATTGATTCCATTTTTGATTGGCCGGAAGTCAAAGCCGTAAAAGCGCAAAACCACCAGTGCTTTCCCAATCTGAATCGCCAGAGGAATGACATCGATCCCATCACCAAAATGACCTACGAAACAGAGCGTTCGCTATTCCCCATCAAAGATTTTCATGGGAATGATATTTACAAAAAAGCACTGACGCGGGTACAAAAAGAAAATTTATTGAAAAAATATTACGATCCTTTTTTTAAAAAAATAGACCGACTGATCACCACAGGGCGTTACGATTTTTTTATTGATGTGCACGCGATGAATGACGATATTTCCAGTTATAACAATGCCAAAAATCGACCGGATATCTGCCTGGGGAATAGAGGACGGGAATTGGCTGATGAAAAAGGAAACCGTTATACAAGAAAACAAAATAACATTAGTACGTTTCCATTTAAAGGACTGCGTGTCATGCGGGAAGAATTGAAGAAGAATGGATACAAATGTTCTCTTAATCACCCTTTTTCCGGTGGATACATCGTCCAAAAATACGCGAAACAGGGCTTTCCCGGATTTCAGATCGAAATCAATAAACGGCTTTTTATGACGTCGGATGGAGGAGAGGTGATCTCCGAAAAAGTGAAGGAGCTGAAACGCTGTTTTTTGGAAGCCCTGGAAGTGATGATGAAAACGTGCGAAGGATTTTTTTAGAGGGAGCCCATTAGACATTCCCCATAAAAAATAGTAATGTCTGAACGAAATAAAAGATGATTATGACTCTGAAAAAAAAGCCTGACCTTACCGACGTTTCACGAACCATGCGCCGTAAGTTGCCTATTTTGGTGAGCCGCCCTCATGGCTCGACCCATGTGCCATCGACTATTCGTGAAGATATGGTGCTCGCCGATAAAGACATTACGGATTACGCGGACTTGTTCACGGATCGGATTTTTGACATCCCGCAGACTTATATGGTGACGGCGGATGTGTCGCGATTAGTGGTGGATTTGAATCGCGCTCCGGATCACATCATTGCCCAGGCGGAATTGAGCTATGAAGGTGTTGTGGCGGCAGTGACGGATCATGGGAAAAAGATTTTTCAGCACCCCCCCAATTTAAAAACAATCAAAAATTGGATTCGGAATTACCATCATCCGTATCATCGACGGATCAAACAATGCGCACCGAAAGTGAAATTTTTTATCGATGGACATTCCATGCATCCCTTCGGACCGGAGCAAAAACCGGACGCGGGCAAGCCACGTGCGGATATTGTATTGGGGAATCGTGAATACACGACTTGCAGTTTAGCCACGACCACCTACGTTGCCAAATTCTTTAAATCAAAAGGGCACTCGGTTAAAATCAATGATCCTTATGCCGGCAAATACATTCTGGGATCGTATTGCTCACGCCATCGCTTGCCGGGGATTCAGATTGAAGTGAATAAAGGACTTTATTTGGATATAAAAACGCTCAAACCCAAAAAAGGCATGATCGAAAAACTGAACGCGGAGATGACGGAATTGATTTACCGATTACTGACCGAACATTTGAAAGTTAAGATGTAGCCTCCTGACTTCTGCCAATTAGTATGACAAGGCCTATACGCCAAGTTTTTTGCAGAAATCTTTGACCTGTGTGGTTGGTTTTGATCTCATACTGAA
>PFOK01000115.1 GCA_002792495.1 Candidatus Peregrinibacteria bacterium CG_4_10_14_0_2_um_filter_43_11
TTTTGACGCCAAAAAGGGTGCCCGCCGGCGAGGCAAAAGCTCGATACATTGCATTGAAGGCAATAAAAGCAGAAGAGGTAGGTGGCTTCTTCTCAGCCAAAGATTGAATAATACCGGATAATGGTTATTATGCCGATTTTAAGCTGTTATGCGTTTGTCCCAGTAGTCCTCATTAACGATGCCGTCTTTTAAATCCTTCCAGTATTGTTCGTCCATGAGTCCTCCACTGCGGCGATATATTTTTGCTTTCATCTCGGTAACTTTTTTTTGCGCCACAGGATCATCTCCGGGATCTGAAAAATCCCCCTCCGCGTATCCAATAATGGACTCTGACGTCACCGCCTGATCTTCATCGGGGTTCGCTGTGCCATACCCACGCATGAAACCCACAGGATAAGGTTTAATAATGCCTATCAAGGCAGACATTAAAGGATTGTTTAAATAAGGATCAGGATCTGTGTTGAGACTTCTCCAGTCGGGATTGTTGATATCCAAAAGATCGTAAGATGGCTCTATCTCCCCCTGAGATACACCTCGTTTTTTAGCGACGACTTTTCTGCCATCTGCTAGGTCAGCCGCATGTTCCAGCTCATGATGAAAAGTGGCTTCAACAGGTTCAGAGGAATCGGATCTTCCATATTCAAGGATGTTTTCAATATTGACCGCCAAATAAACATCATCTCCGTGAGGGTACATTTTCCCCGCTGGTAAATGCGGGTAATTCCCCAGAACAATGATCGGGTATCCACAGTGATCAAAATAAACAGGTGGGTATTTGGCCATTTCACTTTTTAGAAGAGTTAGGGCGGCTTTTTTTTGTGCAAGAGTCAATTCACCAATCACTCCCAGTGGTGTTTTTAAGCCAAGCTGAATTTCACATCCATATCGTCTTTCCAGATGGTCTAACTGTTCATGTATTTCCGGATCGTACTGATTTTCGGTTAGAATATCTGATAGAATGGTTGGAGCAACAAAGGGTGAAACGGCAACAGCCCCTATGCCCAGTGCCCTTAAAAATTCCCGACGTGTAGGTTGGACCATTGGACGCAAAAGTTTTCTCCATATTTTCTGACGCCAACTGGTGGAATCACTTCCTTCTTTTTCAAACCTTCTGTCAGCTTTTTCAATAGGGGCAGTGTCGGCATCGGCTATTTCTTCTACTACCGGTTGCTGACTGCTTCGACAACGGAAAACATCAAAGAGAGCGCTTCGTGGAATCCGTGGTTCTTCGGATGGCTTTTCTTGTGATGTGCCTTGATGATTATTCATGGATATACTCCTGATTTAAGCTCTACGCTTCAGCACAATCAATGTAATATCATCCTGTTGAGGATAATCGCCCATAAAATCACGGACATCGTGGAGGATCGCGTCGTGAATTTGCTGAGCGGTTTTAAGTTTGCTGTTTTTTAAAATGGAAGCTTTCAGACGATCTGTGCCGTAATTTTCGGTTTCGTTTTTCCAAGCTTCCGTAATACCGTCCGTGTACAAAACCAGGATGTCATTGGCTGCCACGTCGACTGTTTCGGTTGTGGTAATGCCGGCGATGTCAGCGATCATTCCCAATGCCATGCCTCCTGTCGCGAGCTCAAAAACTTTCCCTTCCGACGTGCGATAATGGAGGATGGGATTGTGCCCCGCCTGAGTGAAAACGAGCTGTGATTTGGAGGCGTGCCACATGGCCATGAGCATGGTGATGAAAACATTGGTACGTGTTTTCATTTTCAAAATCATGTTCAGGTGATTGATCAGTTCCCGCGTGTTTTGACAGTGATCCATCAGGGCCGGAACCAACGCGTTGCTGATCGCGGAGACCAACCCCGCGGGAACGCCGTGACCGGTCACATCACTGACATAAAAAAGCAAACGGTCTTTGTCCACCTGTAAAAAGTCATAACAATCGCCTCCCACCTCCTGCGCGGAGTAAAGACTGGCGGCAATATCCAGATTGCTGACGTGCGGGATTTCTTTTGGCAATAATTCGCGTTGAATTTCACCGGCCAATTCCAATTCACGCGTCATTTTTTCTTTCACCACAAGTTCCTGCGTGTTTTTTTCCAGATGCTCCGCCATTTGATTGAAGGTGGCGGCGAGCTTCCCGATTTCGCTTTTTGACCGCACATCGATGCGCGTTTTTAGATCACCTTTACCGATCGCCTCGGCTCCCCGGGTTAACTTTTGGATGGGTGAAGTGATTCGTCCCGCTATAATACTGCCGATGTACAAAGCGATCGCGATGCCAAACAGCGCCATGATGACAATATTGGTGACCGTCTCACGCACACGGGTTTGTAATGCGGCGTAACTCACGCCGTAACGGATGGAAAAAGCCCTTGTGATCTTGCTTTGATCGCGGAAAGGGTAAACGATGTCCACAATTTGCTCATCGTCGCGGATAGGATTGATGTCGCGTCCGTTAAAATTAGTGTATCTGAGTCCTTTTTCGTCTTTGTCCAAATAAACGATGCGCCCGTTTTTCTTCACTTTTACGGAAGGCATCACCGCCTGAATACGCTCCAAATCTTTATCGGTAAGCGTGACGAGGGGGTCGAGCGCCTCCCCGTGATAGAGATTTTCCCCCTGATAATTAAAAATATCCGTTCCGGTGATGTCGGAATTAAGGGCGTAAACATCGGCCATCTCCCGCTGAAAATTCGCGAACGCTTTTTGGGTGTAATTGAGTTCGTAATTCGCCACCACCCGTTCATGCGTGAGCTCGGCAAAACTCAGGGCTTTGTTAAAAATGTCGTAATTGATTTCTTTGACTTTCTGATCGATCACAAAATACGCCGTTGCTCCCAAAAGCAGAAGGATAATGACTGATGTGGCCATGATAATTTGTGATTTGACGGAACGGAGCATAATTATTTTTTAATTAACCTCTAAATACCATTGTTCTCTTGCCCTCTCTAATTTAGTGATATTTCTTATGGCTATTGTTGAATTAAATAACT
>PFOK01000124.1 GCA_002792495.1 Candidatus Peregrinibacteria bacterium CG_4_10_14_0_2_um_filter_43_11
TATATATTTTTTTATGATGTAACGTTTTTCCTTCTGACAAGTATGAACTCATGTCTACTGCTCTTTTAAAAAAATGTGACGTTTTGCCGGCAAATGGGGTAAACTACTATCCAGTTGAATAAAAACCTCCCCACTCATGAGCCGGCACAAAGACTTCGTCGCGTACTACAACGAATATAAAAACAAGATACTCACCTACATGATGTATCGCGTTTCCTTTGATCGCCCCTTGGCGGAAGATTTAACGTCAGAAGTATTTTTGAAGGTTTATGATCATTTTGAAGATTACGACGCCGATAAACCTTTTGAACCTTGGCTCTTCACCATCGCGCGGAATCATTTATTCACTTACTTTAGACGTCACAAAACCACTGCTCCGCTGGAAGAGGCTTATGAAATGACAGACGAACCAACCTTTGCGGACGAATTGGATACAAAACTGGCGATGGAAAAAGTGACAGAAAAGTTAAGCACATTACCGGAGGAGCAGCAGGAAGTTCTGTTATTACGATTTCATCAGGGGCTCTCCCATAGCGAAATCGGTGAAATTGTCGGCAAAAACGAAGGTGCGGTGAGAACTGTTTTAAGTCGCGCACTCGCATCGTTAAGAAAGAAATTAAACGTAAATTGATTATGTTGGATCCCAATGAACAACTCGGGAAAATGCTGGAGGCAATGCCTCGGTTTAAACGTTCAAAAAGTGCGGACATCCGCTTCCGTTTCAGGTTGTTTAAAAAACAGCTTCAGTCCATTGGATTTGCCTTGGCCATAAAGCGTTTCGCGAGCATTACGGTGACAGCCGTCTTTTTATTCGCTGTAGGAGGATCAGCCTACGCGCAACAATCTCATGTGACACGGGGGGATTTTTTATATTCTTTCAAGCAGTTGACCGAAAAAGCGGAATTGGCATTGGCAAACACCCCGCAGAAAAAAGTGGAAAAACACCTTAAATTTGCCAAGCGCCGTCAGGAAGAACTCGAAGTATTACTGGGCGGAAGGCCTTTGGCTTATTGGATTCCAACAGCTTATGCAGAGGATGACGGGGAAGATGTACGATTACAGCAGGCCATCGAAGATACAGCGAATGATATGGTAGGAGAGACAGAGGCAGCAATGGAGGCATCTTCCGAAATAGAAGTAGCCGAAGAAATCGATGAAACACTCGGACGCATTGAAGCGGTCCACGAAGAACAGTCAAAATGGCTTTCTCAACAAAACGCGCGTTCCGAACGCTTAAAAACAAGTCTGGAAAGCGTGCGTGTGGTCACCCAAGAGAACTGGGCCGCGGTTACGGAGGTGCGTTCTCAGGTTCAGGAGGCGTTAAACGAGGATGTTAATCGTCCGGATGTACTGCGGGTTAAGATCGCATTTGAAAAACAAGAGGAAGAAAAAAGGCCAACCGAACGATCGCGTAATGATCGTTTGGACGTTTTAGAAAAACAGGTTGCTCAGGGTCTACGTTTTACACAGGAGCGTCTGAATGCTTTTCGGACGGAGATGGAAGTTGCTGGAGTGGAGCCGGAAGTGGCTTCGGAATTGACCGCCAAGATGACACGAAAAATGGAAGAGGCAAAGCAGGCTCTTGAGGAAGGCATGATTGGTAAGGCAAGCGGGCTTTCCCGGGCGACAGAATCCATGTTAACAGCGGCGCCTAAACGTATAGAAACCTCGGAACATCCCGCGAAAATAGAGGATTTAAAAGAGGTAAAAGAAGAGGTTGTGGAAATAATGGGAAGAAAAAATTCATTGGAAGATGAACCCGCAAAACTTCCTGTACTTCAGGGGGAGTCAGATGAATCGGCAAGACGTCCTGTGACTCAGAAGGAGCCACAGAAAATCAGGGTTGAACCTCAGGAAAAAAACACGTCTCCGGCACAACGTGAGGAGCGGATTGAGGAAGATAAAAAAGCCCTGGAGCGCGCCCTTTACGAAAGGGAAAATGCGGAAAAGGCCCGTGAAAAAATTATGGAACAAGAGGCGGTAAAAGAGCGCGATATTACCCCGGAAGATTCCGGGATTCGCTCCGAAGCAAACGAGGATATCTCTGATTTAAGTCGGGATCGAACACCAAAACCGGTCATCCGTATCACCCCTTCTGTTTTGCAGGAAGATTCCGGACGTCGCGATACTGCCGAACAAGAGCGCCCCGAAATTGTTTTGCCTCCCACTGTCAACAGGCCTCAACGCGAAACAGCCCCCCGTGAAGAAGCTCAGCCTCAGGTTCCCGATCTTCAGGGGTCTCCTGTAAATGAACGTTCGACTCGACCCACCTCAGAAAAAGAAGAAAGAGGGGTGTTGGTGCCAGAAGCGACTCCTGAAAAAGGGCGTCCGGCTGAAACACCGCAAGAAACAAGGCCTACAGCGGTTCCCAAAAGGCAGATCGAAAGAATAGCTCCACCGGAATCCGTCGAAAAAACAGATTCCGAACAAGAGGACGAGGAAGAAAAAGAGAAGGAAATGATAAGCCTCTCAGGGCGTCAGATTCCGTCTGTTCCAAGTCGTCGAACAGTTCCTGTTAAAACAAGGCAATAATATCTTTTAAATAATAAAATGATGACAAAAGATCCAAGATGGGAAGCGGATTGTGATTATTCCCCGGATGATGAAAGAAGGGGGATGATCGCTTTGCTATTAGCCGAAGGGGAGCCACGTCGGCAAGCTAAAAGGGAGGGGCTTAGATTCCCACCCAATCCTCCTGACGAACTGGCTGATCAATAATTATTTTTTGTAGAGCATAAAATCAAGGTGCACGTCGTTTTCTTCTTTTTTGCCGAGTTTAACCGCATGAAAACGATTCGGGATTTTAGGAAAAAAAGTGTCACAATCGTATTGATTGCGAATTTGAGTTAAATAGATACCTTCGATATCCCGTCGTTTGATCGCTTCGGTGTACACACTGCCACCACCCATAATAAAGATAGATTCAATCACATCGGGGTCAATGGCGGCAATGGCCGCATCGATGGAATGAAAAACATAAGCCCCTTCCGCCTGGAAAGCTTTATCTCGCGTTAAAACCACATTCCGACGGCCTTTTAAGGGGCGGTGCTCTTTGGGGAGTGATTCCCAGGTAGTACGCCCCATAATCACCATATTTTCTCGGGTGAGCTTCTCGGTTTTTGTGGTTGTTCGCTGAAAAGATGCGAGGTCTTTTTTAAAATCCCACGGCATTTTTCCGTTTTTTCCAATGCCCAGCTTTTCATCCGCGGCGGCGATGAGGTAGATTTTTGGTTTCATAATTTTTATTGAGATTTGTGGGAACTACAGGATGTGTACGATTTGTGGGATCGATCTTTTGGAGAATTATCCTATAAATCTCACAAATCCCAAGGGGGAGATAGTAGGTTACACCGCAATCGGAAATCGAATCGCTTCATCATGCTCATAATTCTCGAGGGTAAAATCATCCACCGCTACTTCCCAGAAGGGCTTTTTTTTGAGCATCACTGTTGGTAGTAGGTGAGGCGTGCGAGTGAGTTGCTCTTGTAGCCCTTCAATGTGATTCGAATAAATATGTGCGTCCCCCAGTGTATGGACAAAATAACGTGGCGTCAAATCGCATTCCTGGGCTACCATCATGAGCAGTGCGCTGTAACTGGCAATGTTGTACGGTACTCCTAGTGCAATATCCGCACTCCTTTGGTAAAGCTGACAATCCAAAAAACCGTTAGCGACATTGAATTGGAAAAAGGCATGACAGGGGGCAAGTGCCATTTTTGGCAAATCCGCCGGATTCCAGGCACTCACAATAATACGGCGGGATTTGGGATTATTTTTAATCAAATCAATGGCCTGCTGAATCTGATTGATATGCGTCTTTTTCATGCTGCCATCCGGTCGTTCTTCAAACTTGTCCCACTTGATCCACTGATACCCGTAAATCGGCCCTAAATCACCCTTTTCATCCGCCCAGGCGTTCCAAATAGGGGTGTGTTGAGTCAAGTCATCATTAATATTTGTTGAACCGCGTAAAAACCACAACAGTTCATATAAAATCGCGTCAAAACGAACTGATTTTGTGGTGACTAAGGGGAAGCCTTCGCGCAAGTCGTAACGTTTTTGCACGCCAAAAACCGAAATTGTTCCGGTACCGGTCCGATCGTCTTTCCGCTCACCGTTTTTGAGTACGTCTTGTACGAGTTCTAAATATTGTTTCATAAATTAATGGGATAAATAGGATGTATTGAGATCAAGGCGATCAATGGGGTGTCCTAATCCAATCCTATTGATCCTGCTGATCCCATTAATCCCAACAGAAACAACTATACCAAAAACATTGTGGATTTCCATTTGATTTTTTTCAAAAAACGATCAAAAATCCATATATGAATAACCAATCGTTAACGGCAGAGGAGATGCAGGCCTTTGAGCAATTTGTCTGTGATCGTTTCAATATAACTGTGAACGAAATGATGCAACAGGCAGGGGGGAGTGTGGCGGCATTGGCACGATCGATTTTGAACGGGGACGAGGATGAAGGAGCGGGGAGTAGATCCCTCCGCGTAAGTCGGGATGAGAAAAGGAAGAATAATCGAATTTTAATTATCTGCGGAAAAGGGAATAACGGAGGAGATGTGCTTGTGGCCACTCAGCTTTTGCATCGTGAAGGTTTTGATGTGACGGTTTTTTCGCCCTATTCGGTTATTGAATTCACGTCCACGGCCGTCCGGGAGCTGGATAAGGTGGTTCATAGTCCTATCCCGATTTTCGATAGTCTGAAATGTCTTGATTTATCATCATTTGATTTGATCATCGATGGCTTATTCGGCTTTAGTTTAAAAGGGGATCCGCGACCACCGGCGAACGAAATTATTGAACAAATTATTTATTCAAGAGTTCCTGTCTTGGCAGTCGATGTGCCCTCCGGTTTTGATGTGACGGTAGGTAAACCTCAAAATCCAACCGTTCGAGCCACCCATACGCTTGTACTTGGTATGCTAAAAAATGGCCTTCATTATCATCCGGAGGTTATTGGGAATTTATTTTTTGGTGATATAGGAATTCCAAAAGAAGCTTACGTGGCGAAAGGCTATCCTTATCCTCAATTCGTCAATTGAAAAACGATGAAGATATCCGTATAATCTTTTTCGCTGGGATCAATGGGGTATCCTAATCCAATCCTATTGATCCTACTGTGATCCCATTGATTCCACATTTCTATGAAAACCTTTCAAAACCTACCGGATATTACCGGCAAGAGAATAATTATTCGTGTCGATTTTAATGTACCGTTGGATGAAAACGGAAATGTTCGTGAGGACAAGCGCATTCAGCACGCCTTGCCAACATTACGCTATCTTTTAGAGGCAGGCGCAAGTCAACTGGTACTAATGACTCATGTCGGCCGACCAAAAAACAATGAACCGAATCTTAAAACCGATAAAATCGCGGCTTATCTCCAAAGCCTTCTCAATATCGAGGTCGCCAAAATCGACGATTGGGGCGAGGGGGGAGTGCCGACTTCAAAAATAGTTATGCTCGAAAATTTGCGCTTTAATCCCGCAGAGAAAAGCAAAAAAGAATCCGAACGTGATCTATTCGGCAAACAACTGGCATCGTTAGCCGATTTTTACGTGAACGAAGCGTTTTCCAATTCTCACCGTGAGCACGCGAGCATGACTTCGGTTCCCAAATTCATTCCCGGTTTCGCTGGCCTTGGTGTTGAAAAAGAGGTGAATAGCATCAAGAAGGCGATTCAAAATCCGGAACACCCCCTCGTTGCCATCATCGGTGGATTAAAAGCGGATAAACTTCCCGCCATCGATTATCTCATGAACGTCGCGGATCACATTCTTGTGGCGGGGGCATTGGCTTTTACCCTTCGGAAAGCTCAAGGAGTTAATGTCGGATCTTCAAAAGTGGATGAGGAGGGCATGGAAGAGCTCGCATCTTTGGTAGAAAAAATCACTCAAAGTAACAAAGTATTGCTTCCGGAAGATGCAGTTGTTGCAGACACATTTGACGAAAAGGCTAATCATAAAATCGTTCAGATCGATCAAATCGAAGAGGGGTGGATGGCATTGGATATTGGCCCTAAAACGATCGAAAAATATAGCCCTTATCTTCAATCCGCAAAAACCATCCTTTGGTTTGGGCCAATCGGTGTTTTTGAAATGGAGCCATTTGCGAATGGAACCAGGGTGATCGCTCGGGCCATGGCTGAAAGTCCTGCCATTACCATCATTGGAGGAGGGGACAGCGCAGGTGCTGTTTCACAGCTTGGCCTGGAGGAAAAAATGACACTTGTCTCTACCGGTGGCGGCGCATCCTTACAGATGATTGAGGGAAAGAAACTACCGGCGATTGAGATTTTAAAATAATAATCCGAACTGAATCTGTTACATTCATTTTTTATCTTTCATTTGGTTTCGCTACTTGGCAATATCCGGATGTCCCGAATAACCAGAATATTCTTTTTATTTTCATATTGAGATCTAACGGGTTTCCCTTGGGACGCAGTCGAAGTATTTAACCTCAATCACTTCTATCCTTTCAGACATTAGATCCCTCGAGTACACTGCCTGCTGCCAGGCAAGCTCGGGATGAGAAAAGGGAGAGAAATTCGGATCATTCGGATATGTACACCACCTCGTTCAACTTATTATTAAGCTAAAACTAAACAGTCCGAATTCGAATCGCTTATGAAAAAAGTCATTTACATCGAAGTCGACGAAGAAATCACCTCGATTTATGATCGGATCAAGAATTTGAAACAAAAGATGATTTATCTGGTGGTTCCGCGTAAAGCGGTTTTGTTTCAAAGTTTGGTGAATTTAAAAATTCTAAACAGCAAGTTGAAGGAATTGGGACAAACCATGATTCTTGTGACGTCCGATACAACAGGAAAACACTTGGCAGATCAGTTGAAAATAAGAGCGGTGGGTCGGATTGAAGTGAATAAAATGGAAGCCCAGGAAGAAGAAAGTCCGGAAATGCGTATTCAGCCGATCCAGGCCCGAAGAAATGAGGTATTGAAAGAACAGCCACGTCGTTTTACCGAAAAAAAAATAACAATTGCTGAATTGATCAAAGAATTTCGTGCCCACGATAAAGAGCGCAAAAACAATGACGGCGCATTGTGGCAGGGGTTACACAGTTTTCATGCGAATCGTAAATTCTTGAGTCTGATCTTAGTCATTAGCATCAGTCTTTTTGGGTTGATCGGTTACATCGCTTTGCCGGGAGCAACCATTTATATTCGCCCGACATTCGACAACCTTGATCATACCGTCAATATCACTCTCGCGGACAAGCACAAGAATCAAAATTTATTGAGTGAAAATCAGCCCCATTTTATTGCAAGTGAGGAGGTGATCACCACCACCAAGCAGACCAAGATATTCAACACCACCAGTCAGAGGTTCCAAGGGCAAAATGCCAAAGGAAAAATAACGATTGTCAATACGGCTAATGAAGAATGGGAGTTGAAGGGGGAGACGCGCTTTAAAACAGAAGATGGGCTTATTTTTCGGAGCAAGGAGGGGGTTGTTGTTCCTCCGGCTGCGGTCGGTGCAGAAGGGGATTTAGCCCCCGGTAAAATCGTTATAACAGTCGAAGCGGATCCTTTTGATATGTACAGTAAAACGGTGGGGGGTCGTGGGAATATCGCTCCGGCACGTTTTACCATGCCGGGATTGAGCAAATACAATCAAACCCGTATTTGGGGGGAGAGTTTAGAACCGATGACGGGGGGAACCACTCAATATGAAAAAGTGGTTCTGGAGGAAGACATTGAAGCCGCTAAAAAACAGATCAAGGATAATTTGATACTCACCGCAAAGGAAGAATTAAAAAGCTATCTTGATTCTAAAAATAAACTCAATCACACTCATCTGGTTTTATTGGACGATCGCCGTTATTTAAAAACCGAATTGCTTGATTTGCGCATTTCGGATGATCTGGAAGGAAGTGCTCGCGAAAAATTTGAAATATTTGCAAAAATAAAGGCTCAGGGGATTGCTTATGATTCTGATCAGTTGTTCAACTTGCTAAAAGAAGAGCTCAAAGGACGCACTCACCCCAACATGCGTCTACGTGAAGAATCCATCTATCCCGATAACGTGGGATATGAAGTGATTGATGAGAACGATGTCGGCGGTCAAATCAAAATCACGGCTACGATCAAAGGGATTGAAGAATTTATTATTGAGCCTTCTCAGGAGGCCGGATTGCGATTGGGCAACAAAATAAAAGAAAAAATATTGGGGTTAAAGGTGAATGAAGCAGAAAAAATAATCAATAATTTCCCTGAAGTAGATGCGGTCTCTATCAAAACCTGGCCTTTCTGGACATCCTCCATTCCACGCATTGGAGAAAATATAAAAATTAAACTAACGGATGGCCCGAATTGATGACTTTTATCAATAAGGTCTATTCAATATTGATTTTACTGAAATCTTCAATTTTTTCGTGATGTGCGGTTCCGGGATTATAAATTTGGTAAAACAGTTCAATCAATTGCGGTGTCGTGAGTTGAGCCACTCTCAAGTTGCAGGCCTCAAGACCTACTCTGACAGAATTAACGCGTTCCGTAAGCCCTTTGTTCATCTCGTCAAATTCTTTATGACGACGTTTGATTTGGTCAACACTATCCGCCGCGGAAATGCGTTGCATGAATTTAGAGAACATATTTAAATTCTGAGTGCGGTAAGGATCAAAAGGGATCACGACGTAAAAACTTTTCTCCATGATATCCGCATATTCAATTAATTTCTGAATGTATTCGCAATATTCAAGGGTTTGTTCACTCAGAAGCGAATTCTGATTTTTTTCACCGATTTGTTTCACATTTTCAATGTATTGATTGATATCCAGCTTCCGCGAACGGATGACGATTTGGATGGGGAATTCAAGGGAATTCAAAAAATTCTGATAAGAATAAATGATCGCGTTTTGTTCATCTTCCGATTTGAGATTAAAATTTACGCTGCTGGTTTGCAATACGGCACGCAAACCCCCGTTTTTAAGGACGACAACATCATCTTTAATCTCGGCAATATTCAGATAGAGTTGAGTGCTTGCAGCCGGATTTCCTTTTTTTTGATGGACAGTATCGTTCATAAATTTTGGTTTTAAATGACAAATGGATTAATCCAAATTGATTTCAATTTCGCCACGCTGAAGTTCCTTAAGATTGAATTCCCCTTCATGTTTGTTCTGTTGTTCGGGAGCTGGTGGCGGAGGAAGATCGTCTGTTTTGGTTTTTGCTTTAAGGGTTTTTTTAGGAATAAAAACAGCGGGTTTTTTTGAGTGGGTCGTATCGATATGCGTTTTAGAAGTAAGCGGAATGTTACTCGGTTTTTTCTTTCTGCGCCGTCGATTTTTTTTCTTTACAGGCAATGCGGAAGAATCCATTGCATCCGGTTTTTTCTCATCTAAATTCACTTTTGGCAAAGGCTCTTCTTTCGGTTCAGGGGGTAAAACAGAAGGAGAAACATCAGCGGACTGATCCATATGAAAAGGCTCTATCTGTTCACTTTGGGGAGGTAAAATGGCTTCATCAGGCGGAATGTTTTTTTCTTCAGCTTCAGGAGCTGCAAGGACAGTATCAAAACCGATATCATCATTTAGATTTTTCTGAGTAGGGGTGACAGGCGGCTCATCCACTTTCTTTTTAACAGAGGTAGAGGGTAATTTTGCCAAGAGATCAAGATGTTTCCCGCGGTCGTGCTTATGAAGACGCCAATACATATTGTCTGTTTCATTGGGTTGACGACCAAAAAAGGCCTGAGTTACAAGATCTTCATCCTGAACTTCGTCAATATCAGGATGATCAGCAGAATCCTTAAATCCATGGGAGTCAAGAATATGCGTTAGATCTTCAAGATTCACATTTTTTTTGTCAGCCTGCCCCACTACTTTATTCGCTTCCGCTTTTTCGTCAGTCGAATCCGGAATATACAAGAAAGAGGGTGTAGCGCGATGATCCCACACCCGTTTTCGTGGCTTGATGTTGAATTCAATCAGCAGTAAGGCAAATTTAGTGAGTGAAAGATCATTGATCTTAATCAGCGCCGCTGCGACAGCGATCAATCCCGGCAAAGCGATGACGATGTACTCAAGGGCATTCAAATCGTATATTTTGCTCAGAATGGAGAAGAGGACATAGCTTGTTCCGCCTCCGACAGAAAGCATGATTAGCTGTCTGAGGGTAAATGGTCCCACAATTTTGTCTTCAATGCCGACGTTCTGAGGAATTTTGTACTGCAATAGATATAAAATTAATCTTTATATTATATCAAAAAAAGCCATAAAAAGCAAATCCTTAAAGGTTGGATCCACCACTCCTTTATTTACTAAGTGTTTCTTTTAGCTCAATGGCCTTAATCCCTAATTCAGCCATTTCGCCACGAGTCATGTCCTTTCCGGGACCAAACGCGGGTAAAATTTTCCCTCCCCGATTACGTCTTCCGCTCAGAAGACCATGTTTGACAACATAATTAACGGCTGGATAGTACCATTCTTGGGTAAAAATGTCTTCAAAATTTTCCTCACTTTTAAAGCCGTTGGCATCGTCGACATCAAAACCGAAGGCGCTGACCATGATTTTTACCGCTTCCACACGTTTGATTGGCTGTTCCGGACGAAAAGTGCCATCGGAGTACCCCTTGATGAGTCCGAGTTCGTAGGCTTTATTAACATAGGGTGCGTACCACGCATACAAAGGGACATCAGGAAAATAAGTGTCCTCAAGTTCATCCGTAGAAAGAACAGTCTCGCCAATGGCTTCGATAGCGATCTTAGTGAATTCAGCGCGGTTTAAAACGTCATCTGGTGCATACACGCCCTTGGAACGCCCCTTTACAATCCCGCGGCGCTGCAACGCTTCAGCGTAATTCTTTGCCCAGTGACTTTCCATATCGGTAAAAACAGCTTCCGAAAACCCCTCACCGGGTTGAGCGACAAAAAATACGCCCGTTGTGCTTGCCAGAATAACCACTTCCTTTTTCTCGGAGTCATACAAAACTTTAGTAGAGTCATATTTTTTATATTGTTCAGTATCCGGATTAAAAGTAAACACAACCACTTCGGCCCCTTCCGTAAAACGGTCACTGAAGGGAACGATAATCCGATAGGGACGATCAAAGGTAAGCCTTCGGCCATCGGTCGGTTTGAATTCCAGAATGGATTTGAATGAATAACCAAAATTGATCGGGAATTCTTTACTATATCGATTGATAGGAGGGGTGATGTAACCCGCGAAAGCCTTACCGGAAGCATCGCTAATGTAGGTATTTTGATCAAATTGAACCTCGGTTCCCCGTTTTATGTTCTTAAAAATAATCGGGCGACTGATAAGCCCCCGGTGTTGAGCGGTGATATAAATAGCCGGTTTTGAACTGATCACCATCGGAACCGAAGATGAAAAAAGCGGTGCGGTAACCGAATCATCTTTGTAATTGATGTCACTGCTTTTTACGTCGGTAACACAACTGTTATTCCTTAGTACAAAACCTTTTTCACAAGTTAGTACGCGGCATAAGGGGTAAGGGCTCACCCGTTCGCTATTGGGTCTTTTCGCACATTCAAAGGTATAAACTGCGCTCTTGGCCACACTGCGATTCCCCACCTGATCTACCGCGAAATAGCGAAGAGTGGAATGATCCTTAATATAAAAATTTCCGGTATATTGAGAACTTTTGATTGTGGGTTCAGAGCCATCTAACGTGTAATAAATCGTAGCTCCGTTATCGATAAAATCAAAAGTACTGTGATAGGGGTCAAGATAAGCCGTTAATGTGATTGCCTGAGAATAATTGTAAGTTCCCGCGGGAGGGGTAGCGATAACGGTAGGGGGAATGGTGTCGATATGAACAGCCGTATTAAAAACGCGGGTGAATTCAGCCTCCGCGACATTCCCGGATAAGTCACGGATGTTTTTAATGTGAATGGCATGGCTGTCTTCAGAAAAAAGAACCTGCTTTAAAGCAATGGTTACGATATGCAGGGTATCATCCAATTTCAAGTCAATATCCAATGGTTTTGCCTGGTGTTCCAGCGTAATCGAATTCTGATTAACCGAAAGAATATCGATGGGCTCCGAAAAAAAGATCTGAATTTCTTTCAGGGTGGTGGGAACGTTATTTTCTCCCTCGGCGACAGAAACAGAGGTGACTTCCGGAGGAGTTTGGTCTTCCAGTTTACAATAACTGTTGCAACCGTCACCATTGTTAAAATTGCCGTCGTCACACTCTTCCGTCTGAGATTCTTCAATCACTTTGTCTCCGCAATAGGCGTTAGCCAAAAAAGGGTAACCGAGTAATAGTGACAGGAACCCGATGATGATGAGTATTTTGTAAGAGCACATAAAAAAACAAGTTTCTTTCATTCTAACACACATAAAACAATACTCAAAAAAAGGAGAATTGTTACGATCCTTTTTGATGGTGAATCAAACCCGCTTAACGTACTCTCCCGTTTCGGTGTTCACAAGAATGACATCTCCTTCGACAATAAACAGGGGGACATTCACTGTGGCACCGGTTTCTAATTTGGCCGGTTTTGTGCCACCGGTGGCCGTATCTCCTTTTACTCCGGGTACGGTTTCTACCACTTTCAGTTCTGTTTTGGGAGGAGGTTGTATGCCTATAGGTCTGCTTTCATAAAAAGTCACATAAACTTCAATATCATCTTTAATGAATTGCAGAGATTCTTCGACCAAACTAAAGGGTAAAGCAAATTGCTCGAAACTTTCATTGTTCATAAAAAAAGCTTCATTTCCGTCGTTATATAAATACTGACAACGGGCCGTTTCAATATCTGCGAACTCAAAAGATTCGCCCGCCAAAAAAGTTTTTTCCAACGTAGAATCGTCGATCAGATTTTTTAACTTGGTGCGCATGACCGGCTTGCGTTGTTGTTTACGGTTGAATTGATGCCATACCACAAGGTAGGGTTTTCCATCGAGTTTTACAACAACACCTGTACGGATATCCGTTAATGTAGACATTTTAATTGGAAAGTTATGAATTTAAATGGGTACATACCACGAGTGAACCCGCCGGAGCTTTAGCGTAGGCGGACGAGTTGAATGGTGGGCCTGCCTGGACTTGAACCAGGGACCAATCGGTTATGAGCCGACTGCTCTAACCACTGAGCTACAGGCCCGGAAAATCTCTCTTCGGAGCATCGGACATAACGATAGCGTAATTTGAATGTGTTTTCAAGGGGAGTAGAGTAAAGATTTAACCTTGTTTTATTTGTTGAATTATGTTAATATAAGAAGATAAATTTAACCTTCAGTGTCATGTCATTATTTGACGGAAACATAGAAATAAGAGTATCCATCGCGGATATGCTGAATCAATTAAGAGCTCGGGTGGGTAACCCCTCCGGTTCAAAGACCGAAGATAAGAGTGTTCCTGATGATTTAAGGAGTGACAGTATGGTACTCCATAAGTCATTCGAAGTAGACCCTTTAATCTCTCGATTAAAAAAAGGCGGTTTTGCCGATGAGAACGGAAAACTTACAGAAAAAGTGAATCCCTATAAAATCGCAGAAATTCTGCCACCAAATGTAAATAGGGCGACAGTTATTTTGAGTAATACATTGAATGGCTCCAGAATTCCCTTGGGCGTTCCCATCCCCATAGTTCGTGAAAACGGAACCTTTGTATTTGATGGCAAATACAGGGGGTTAAGCCACTACAGTAGCGGATGGGTAAGAATTTATGAGGGGGATATCATTCAGACAACGCAGAGAGTAGAAGATTCAGCTACTACCAGAGCTACTATAACTAATACTAAACCTAAAACAGTGGCAGAAGTTCGTTCGGATAAAATGTCAGTTGAATCGAATGGTCTTTC
>PFOK01000037.1 GCA_002792495.1 Candidatus Peregrinibacteria bacterium CG_4_10_14_0_2_um_filter_43_11
TTTTAACTCATAATTTAATCATCCTATGTCTGTACAAAAAACCTGCATTAGCCCAAGTTGCCAAAAGCCTTTTAAGATTATTGACCAGGAACAAGACTTTTGTGAACATAAACAATTGTCATTGCCGGAAGAATGTCCTCGGTGCCGTCATCAAAAACGCATGGCATTGCGTAACGAAAGAAATCTTTACGCTCGTATGTGCAACAAATGCCAAAGCAAAATGATGTCGACTATTCCCACAACAGCGCCTTACACCGTGTATTGCAATAAATGTTATTGGGAGAACATTGGGTAGCGGATAAGACTTTTCCAGTGGTTTTCTTGGTAAATCGCTGGTTATCTTACTCACCGCCATGTGTCAGGCATGTTGTTTTTATTCTGTATAGTCGATGCTGACCGCCTTACTGCAGCTAAAGTCCGCGACTCTGGATTGGACACAGATTTTGTAGTGGTAGGTTTCAGGTGAGCTCAGGTTTCCGTCAACCATGCTTGTCGCGCCACGTTCACTGGTAGAATAGACCACATTTGATTCCATGTTTTGGGGGTCCGGATTGGTAACAGAGCGAAGCACCTTGTATACCTGGAAGTCATCGTTGTCACATTGGGTCCAACTGAGCTTCGCGCCACGGGGCTTCTCACTTTCAGTAGCTTGAAGAGTTGGGTAGCAATCAAGTGATTTTACCGCTGTTGCAGACACTTTTGCAGGCACTGTTTCAGGTGTTGTGCTTGAGCTTGTTTCAGTGCCTTCTGTTGGCTCAGAAGGAGTAGAATCTGTGGCTTTTCCACAGGCATTTAGTAGCATGATCGAAACCATCAATGTCACAAAAATAGCAGATTTTTTACTAAAAATCATATAGAATTAAGTTAAAAAATTAATCGAGACTGGCTTCATACTACACCTTCTTTCCTTTTTTTGGAATAGTGATAAATATAATCGTGTCTGAACAATGGCCAAATCATCAGTTCAGGAAAGCCCGTTATTTTAAAAGGTTTGTAATGGTGAGTCTATATCATACCGGTGGGATTTTCTCTCGCTGCGTCCCGCCTTGGCGGTACTCCAATAAGTCGCTTACGGTCTAGTGACTTACGCTCCTTTTTCGTATGAACCCGAGCCTGCCAGCCGAAGCCCGTAGGGCGAAGGCTGGAGAGTCGGCAGGCGGTAGTTACTTCCAATTCCTCTTTGCGGTTGAACTTAAGAAAAGGTACTACTTAAAGCAATTGGAGGGGCGTAAACACATGGTTGAGGAGGTGTACTTGGTGGAATGGGAAAATGCTTGGGATAAGCCCGAAACCAAAGAGTTGACCTGTGCGTGAGTTTTATAGGAGCGGTGGGGAGAATAGAACCTTGTCTTTTTGGATTTGTAGAGTTAAGAAAGAAATTAAAATTTTAGGAAAGCGAAAAGCGGGGTATTAATCTTGATATAGATTATTGAAGGAGTAAGCTTTGTATAGCCCTGCCTACCGTCAGGCAGGTTTGATTACCCTCTAAAAATGATCAAAATGCTGGAAGATAAACCGGAAATACTCACTATTCAGGAGGTCGCGGAGATTTTCAATATCTCGATCCAAACGCTCAGGCGTTGGGACAATTCAGGCTTTCTAAAAGCGTTTCGAGCCAGTCCGACGCAGCAGAGACGATATAAGAAATCAGATGTGATCAAATATTTACAAACTAGCCCTTATTAAACTATGAAGACACAAAAAATGAACGGTAATTCGCATAATCCTCAAGCAGAGCTTTTGGCAAAGCTACAAAAAGAAATGCCGGAAATTTTTTCCGAGGGGAAAATTGATTTTTCAAAGTTTAAGGCAACACTCGGAGAAAATGTTGTGGCAGATGGTGAGCGATATGGGCTTAGTTGGGCCGGTAAAAGCGATTGTTTCAGGCAAATTCAGGAAACGACCACTAATACTTTAAAACCCCAAAGAGATGAATCCGTTAATTTCGACGATACGGAAAATCTATTTATCGAAGGCGACAACTTGCAGGCCATGAAGGTGTTGCAAAAAAGCTATTACGGCAAGATAAAGATGATTTACATAGACCCACCCTACAACACGGGAAATGATTTTATTTATAATGATAAGTTTTCGCAGGCGAAAAGAGAGTATTTGCAGGAAATCGGGGCGATAGATGAGCTGGGCAATGTGGTTAACGCGGAGCTGTTCCGTCAAAACACCCGAGACAGCGGACATTTTCACAGCACATGGCTCAACATGATGTACCCCCGCTTGTTTTTGGCAAGGAATTTGCTGAGGCAGGATGGGGTTATTTTTGTGAGTATTGATGATAATGAAGTGGCAAATTTGCGGAAGATGATGGATGAGATTTTCGGGGAGGAGAATTTTGTGGGGCAATATATTTGGAAAAAAAGAACAGGTTCAAATGATGCTCGAAATTTTGCTTCCATAGACCATGACTATGTTATTTGCTACGGAAGGAGTGAACAGGCAATATTAAATGGTACAGAGAAGAATTTTACGGCCTATAAAAATCCTGACAAAGATCTAAGGGGTGACTGGGCAACTGATAATTTGACTTGCAATAAAACAGCATCAGAAAGGCCAAATTTATTTTATCCAATTATAGACCCAAAGACTGGAATACAGTACGAGTGCAATTCCAACAGAGTTTGGGCTTATGAAAAATCAAGAATGGAAAAAATTATAAATGAAGGAAAAGTTATTTTTCCTAAAACTGGGAAGGGTACACCAATGTACAAGAGGCATAAATCAGAAGTTCGGTCTTCTAAAAAGCCATTTGGATCTATTATCGATACGCAAATAAATGCTATTGCTACAAAGGAATTGAGAGATTTGCTCGGTGGTCAATATTTTGATCACCCTAAAGGTGTCGATCTTTTGAAGCAGCTTGTGCAACAAGGCTCTGGTGTGGACTCTATCATCCTCGACTTCTTTGCCGGCTCCGGCACAACTGCCCATGCGGTAGCGCAATTGAACGCGGAAGATGGAGGCAATCGCAAATGGATTTGCGTACAGCTTCCGGAAAAATGCAAAGCCGAAAGTGAGGCCGCGAAAGCTGGTTATGCCACCATTGCCGATATTGCAAAAGAAAGGATTAGGCGTGCGAGCTGGCAAATTTTCACAAAAGGAACTTCAACGATTAAAAGTATTTTTAAAATTGCCGAAGGTGATGATGATGAGTTGAAGAAAGAAAGAAAAAGATACGATGAATGGGTTGCCGCAAATCCCAAGTTCGGCTTCAAAGTCTTCAAACTCAAAGAAAGCAACTTTAAGGTCTGGAACACCCAAATTGAAAACGTGGAACAGCTCGAACAGCAGATGATCGACTTTCTCGATAACGTGCGGGAAGGCGCGACAACTGAAGACCTGCTTTACGAGCTTATTTTAAAGAGCGGCCATGAGCTAAACGTGCCGATTGAAGAAGTAGCTAGTGAAGCGTTCCGAAGTGAAGCAACCGACGAAGGAGGGTGCGTAACGAAGGACAAAGGAGTGACAAAAATCGATGATAGGGGATCTTTTGGTGCTCCTTTGAGCGCACGCCCTATTGAGGAGAAAAAAGCTGATGGGCAAAGCTATTTCCGTGTTGGCGACGGCACAATCATTATTTGCCTGGCGGACAAAATGACCAAAGCACTTTTTGAAGCAATCGTGAAAGACAAGCCCGAGAAGATCATCACTCTTGATCGGGTTTTTGGGAACAATGACCAGTTAAAGACCAATATTCTGCTCCAAGCTGAACATGCTGGGGTTAAGGAGTTTAAAGTTATTTAATACTAAAATATGAATTGTTACATCATTACATATGACCTGAAAAATTCAGATGCAAATGATTATTCTGAATTATTCGAAGCAATAAAAAGCTATAAAACATGGGCACATATAAATGAATCTGTATGGGCTATCGTTACTGAGGAAAAAGCAAAGATTATTCGAGATTTTTTGAAAGAAAAAATGGACTCAGAAGATTCCTTATTTGTTGTCAAATCGGGAACTGAGGCAGCGTGGTCAAACGTCCTATGCAAGAAAGAGTGGCTTAAAAACAATCTTTAACTAATTAAAAGCAAAATGAAACGAGAAGAATCAGCAATTAACGTAAGACGAGGAAGATGTGACTCTTTAGATATATATGAAGTCACAGAGGGAGAACTGGAAATACTTAAGAAGGGGTCACCAAATTCAATTTTCTTAAACTTTTCAATAGCACTTTTATCACTAGCATTATCTTTTCTAGCCACACTACTCACAGTAAAAATAGAATCTAACAGGTCTTTTTATGTTTTTGTGATTTTAACAGTCATTGGTTTTATTACAGGAATTGTTTTACTAGTCCTTTGGGTTGTAGGGCGTAACGATTTTAAGGAAACCATTAATAAAATTGAAAAAAGAATTGAAAATGAAGAAAAAAAGATGTTTCAATGGATGATGAATCAATCATTATCAATAAACAATAATTCACATAACGATATATTATGCAAAAAGAACTCATACAATCATTAACGGCAAACTTTGAATCTTACGCGCAAAAGACAGAAAATGGTGTGGAATTTTGGCTTGCAAGAGATTTACAACACTTATTGGGATATACCAAGTGGGATAATTTTGTGAGCGTAATTTTAAAGGCTAAAACGGCTTGTGAAATTTCAGAGAATAATGTTTTCGACCATTTTGCCGACGTCGGGAAGATGGTTTCAATAGGTTCCGGAGCGGAAAAAGAGATATCAGATATGATGCTAACAAGGTACGCTTGCTACCTTATTGCTCAGAATGGCGATCCAAGAAAAGAAGAAATTGCTTTTGCTCAAACATATTTTGCAATTCAAACGCGTAAGCTTGAAATCATTGAGCAAAGATTATTGGAGTCCGAAAGATTATCCGCACGCAAAAAGTTGGCTGAAACGGAAAAAGAACTTTCCAGTGTGATTTTTGAGCAAACTGGAGGAGAAAAGAATTTTGCTCTCATTCGCAGCAAGGGAGACAATGCGCTATTTGCTCACAATACACAACAGATGAAAGGTAAGTGGAAAGTGCCTGGCAATCGTGCGTTGGCGGATTTTGCTCCTACAATTATTTTGAAAGCCAAAGACTTTGCCACTGAAATTACCATTTTCAACGCGAAGGAAAACAATATGACAAGCGAAAGAGAAATCTCTCGTGAACACATTACCAATAACACAACGGTTCGTAAGGCACTTTTGGAAAGAGGCATTCGTCCTGAGAATCTTCCGCCAGAGGACGATATCAAGAAAGTGGAGAGAAAGCTTGCCTCTGAACAAAAGAAAAGCCTCAAGGATGCTCAAAAACTTAATGATTGATAATTTATGACAAAAAAGAATACATTTGATGAAATACACGGTGACTTGATAAAAAGTTTTTTTGAGCTTTATATATCGAATAAAGAATTTTCTTTGAAATGGGAACGAGAGTTTAGCTTAGCTTTGTTGACGGAAGGGCGAAAAATAGATGAAGAAAACATTTCGCAGGAAACAAAGAGTGCTTTTGAGAAGCTGAAAAAGCTTTTCAATGTGTGTCTCAATGAGATAAAGAAAAATAAAAAAATCATTAAGCCAAAAGAGGCGGAAATGGATTTTGTTTTTAAAAACCTATTGGTCGATTTTTTAGATCACCTTGCAAAACCGTTTAAGCAAAATCTATCTTTTCTATTGCCCCATCAGGCACTAATGATCAGCCGTTTCACTGTATATCAAGACTATAAAAATTATATTTTTGCAAAAAAACAAGCGTTCAAAGTATTTGTATTCCTTTCCAATTTTTCACTAAATACCGGCAACATCGAGAAAAATGAATTGAGATTGTTTAAGGAGGTAGAAATTGTAAAAAATCTAAATCCAAGCTTCTTTTTTGATAAAAATGAGTTTTCAGGATTCAATAAACACACTGCATTGGTTTTTGAATATGAAACGGAAAAATTTTGGAATGTTGGGAATTGGAACACTGAAAATGCGATTAATGGTTTTCAATACCCGCATGAGGAAATGAGTGAGAAGCTAGACACGATTCTAACAGCTTTAAGGCTGCTAAAAGAGGGCGATGTGGGGATTTTTGCTATCAAATATATCAATCCTTCGCCATTTTCAGCACCCTTCACTATCAGCCCCCCTCTTGATCTCTTATTTCAGTTTAAGGCGGGACGATACTTATTGAAGCAATCCGACTTGAAGGAATTTAAAACTTTGTACAAAACAATAAAGAAAAAATCTGATTGCAATCAATTGGATCTTTGTATCTCCCGATTCAATAAATCATATACCCGAACAGGTATTGCAGATGTAATAATTGATCTAGTAATTGCCATGGAAGCAATAACTTCAGAAGCTAAGGACAGCCTTACGTACAAAATTAAAACACAATTGGCTCGATTGATAGAAGTCGATAGGACAAAGAGGAAAAAATTGGCTAAAAGGATTAGCGATATTTATTCCATTAGAAGCGATTTAGTTCATGGGGGTAGAACCAAACATATAGGTAAGGGTAAGAAATTCCCAAATAACAGGGTCTTACTCGAAGAATCTCGGGAAATATTAAGAAGGGCAATTAATAAGATGTTGAAATTAACGAAAAGCAAGCCGTATCAAGAAATATTAGGAAATATTATTTATGGATAAACCAATTGAACTAAAATTTGAAGAAAATCATCGAAATATCATTTTTCCAACGTCAGTAAAACGGTTTTACCCCTTAAACAAGCGATAATCATGACCGACACATCAACAAAACTTGCCATCTTTCAAAAGAAAGAGATTCGAAAAACCATTTACAAAAATGAGTGGTGGTTTTCGGTGGTGGATGTTATCGCTGCTCTTACAGATAGTTCAAACCCCAATGATTATTGGTATCGTATGAAGGTGCGCGTAAAAAGCGATGATGGAATTGAGCTATCGACAATTTGTCGACAACTGAAATTGGAATCCGCTGACGGTAAAAAGTACAATACCGATTGTGCTAATACAGAAGGTTTGTTTCGTATAATTCAGTCCATTCCATCCCCCAAAGCCGAACCATTTAAACGCTGGCTGGCAAAAGTTGGTTATGAGCGGGTGCAGGAAATTGAAGATCCCGAGTTGGCAACCAAGCGAACACGGGCTTTGTATAAGGCAAAGGGTTACAGTGATGACTGGATAGAAAAAAGAATGCGTGGCATTGCCATTCGCGAAGAGTTGACCGATGAATGGCAAAAGCGAGGGGTTAAAGAGCAAAAAGACTACTCCATTTTAACCGCTGAAATTTCCAAGGCCACTTTTGGCATGACTCCTAGTGAATACAAAGAATTTAAGAAATTGAAACGTGAAAACCTGCGAGACCATATGACCGATTTAGAGCTGATTTTTTCCATGCTTGGTGAAAGGGCTACAACCGAAATTACTCAAACCGAGAATTCTCAGGGCTTTCATAAGTTGAAAAAGGACGCAAAGGAAGGCGGAAAAATAGCAGGTGACGCTAAAAAGGCACTTGAGCAAAGGACAAAGAAGAAAGTAAGCAGTCCTGAAAACTATTTACCTAAAAAACCGGATAACAAGAAATTAAAATAAGCCTATGAAACTCCAATTTGAAGCAAATCAGCAATATCAACTGGACGCAATCAACGCGATTGTGGAAGCCTTTGAAGGGCAATCGCTTGAGAGCGGTGACTTCGAGGTGGAGATGGCTCCTCCTGCGGATCAGCTTCAAATGGGCAATGAGCTTTTGATCGGAAACAGGCTTGAATTACAGGAGGAATCAATCCTCAAAAATGTGCAGACCATTCAGCGTCGTTTCAATGAAACGCACGAAAGAACCAACGCAGAAACAGGTGAGAAGTTTGGAGGCATTGAAGTATCGGACGTTTTGGACGGAATGAATTTTTCGGTGGAAATGGAAACGGGCACGGGAAAGACCTATACCTATATCCGTACTATTCACGAGCTTACCCGCAAGTATGGGTTTAAAAAGTTTGTGATTGTTGTGCCGAGCATTGCCATCAAAGAAGGAACGATTAAGAACCTTGAAATCACAAGAGAGCATTTTGCCATGCTCTACAACAACCCCAAGATGGATTTTTACGTGTATGACCCGAAGAAGCGAGGACAGCTCAAAAACTTTGCCACTACAAACGCTTTGCAGATTTTGGTTATCAATATTGATTCTTTCGCGAAGAAAGACAGCAACATCATTTATCAGGAATCGGATTGGGATGTACCTGTGGAGTATATCAAGACGGTAAAGCCGATTGTGATTGTAGATGAACCGCAAAATATGGAGACCGACATACGGAAGCAGGCTATCGCAAACTTAAATCCGCTCTGTACATTGCGTTATTCCGCTACCCATAAACATCCGTACAATTTGCTCTACAAGCTTGACCCAGTTCGCGCTTACGATCTTGGGCTGGTAAAGAAAATCGAGGTGGATTCGATCTTTTCCGAGGATGCATATAGCGACGCGTATATCCGGGTTGTGAAGTTTGTGCGCAAAGGGAAAGGTAAAATAGGCGTGCAACTGGAAATAGATAAGAGTGATGATTACGGCCTTCAAAAAAAGACCATCACGATGGAGCCTGGGGATGATTTGTTTGAATTATCGGGCAAACGAGAGGTTTATGACGGCTTTATGCTGGAAAATATTTACTCCGCGGATGGTTATATCGAATTTTCCAACGGCAAAACTTTTTATCTGGGGCAAAAGGACGAGGGTTTGCACGAAGACATCATCAAATACCAGATCAAGAAGACCGTTGAGAATCATTTTGAGAAAGAAGCGAAGCTAAAGGAAAAAGGAATAAAAGTTCTTTCGTTGATTTTTATCGATAGAGTGGCCAATTACCGTGAATATAGCGAGAGCGGATTTGTTAAGGGCAAGTTTGCGCAGTGGTTTGAGGAGGCTTATGCAGAAATGCAGACGAAGCCCAAGTTCAAGGGAGTACTGGAGCATTCCGCCGAAGAAGTGCACAACGGGTACTTTTCGGCTGACAAGAAAACGGGACAATGGAAGGATTCCACCGACACCAAAGGCGAAGGGGGTAAGACAAAAGATGACGAGCAAACCTACGAACTGATTATGAAAGAAAAGGAAAAGTTGCTCGATGCAAAGACTCCCTTACGCTTCATTTTCAGTCATTCAGCATTGCGGGAAGGATGGGACAATCCCAACGTGTTCCAGATTTGTACTCTGAATGAGACGCGTTCCGACATGAAGAAGAGGCAAGAGATCGGGCGTGGACTACGCTTACCCGTAGATCAAAACGGTACAAGAGTCTTTGATCAAAACATCAACATTTTGACGGTGATTGCCAATGAGAGCTATGAGGATTTTGCGCGTTCACTGCAAAATGAGATCGAAGAGGACTGCGGAGTGAGCTTTACTGGCAGGATTAAAAACAAGAAAGCACGGAAGGCGGTGCAACTCAAGAAAGGTTACCAGCTTGATTCAAATTTTAAAGACCTTTGGGAGCGGATTAAGCATAGGACAAGGTATTCAGTCGATTACGACACTGAAATGCTTGTGTGCGAAAGTGTGAAGCTTTTACGGGAAATTACAGTTGTTCGTCCAAAGATCAGTAACGTGCGAGTGCGGATTGAGATGGACGAGAAGGGCTTGGGAACGGAAGTCATCATCAGTAGCGGGAAGACTATCGATGCCGACAGGCCACTTTCGATCATTCCAGATGTTGTGAGCGGAATACAAGGAAGAACAAAACTTACAAAATCCACAATTTATCAAATGTTGAAAGATTCAGGTCAACTTTCGTCATTACTTGTGAACCCTCAACAGCTCTTGGATGAAGCAAGTCTGGCCATCAATCAGGCATTGAAGAAAATGATGGTGGATGGAATTAAATATGAAAAAATTGCTGGCGAGACATGGGAAATGCAGAGGTTTGAAAATGAGGAGTTGGAGGGCTATCTCGACAAGTTGGTCGAAGTTAAAAATCAGGATAAAACTTTGTACGACCACATTTTGGTGGATTCCGTAGGTGTCGAAGGGCGTTTTGCCAAAGATCTTGAAAGCAGAGAGGATGTGAAGTTTTACATCAAGCTTCCGTGGTGGTTCAAAATCGATACCCCGATTGGAGGCTATAACCCCGATTGGGCTATTGTTTTTGAAGGAGATAAGCGAATTTACTTTGTGGCTGAAACCAAGTCCGTTGGAGAAATACGGGAGAGCGAGCAGATGAGAATTACCTGCGGAAAGGCTCACTTCGAGCAGCTTGATGAGGTGAGATTTGAGAGAGTGGAGAAGCTCGAGGAGATAGTAATTTAAAAACAATATTTATGCAGAAAATCGAAATTAACGATGAATTCGCTCGCGCCCTTGATCTTCTGGGAAGCAGCAACAAGACTGTGTTTATCACGGGCAAGGCGGGCACGGGAAAATCCACACTGCTTACCTATTTTCGGGAAAACACCGATAAAAGCGTGGCGGTATTGGCTCCAACGGGCGTGGCAGCTTTAAATATACGCGGGCAAACCATTCATTCCTTTTTTCGCTTCCCGGTGACCGTTACCCCTCAAAGCGCGCGCAAGAAGAAACCTTCAAAAGCCTTTGTGGAGATGCTGCAGAAACTGGACGCGCTGGTGATTGATGAAGTTTCCATGGTGCGTGCCGATTTGATGGACTGCATTGACGAAGCCTTGCGGTCCTGTCTGAAAAACAAAAAACCGTTTGGAGGTATCCAAATGATTTTTATTGGGGATTTATATCAATTACCACCCGTTGTGGCAGGTAAAGAGGAGAGAGAACTTTTCAGGACACATTATGCCAGTCCTTACTTTTTTGACGCGAAAGTGTTTGAAAACTCGCCTGACGGCGGCCAGGATTTTAAGATGGAATTTATCGAACTGGAAAAGATTTACCGTCAAAGAGACAACGATTTTATCGAATTACTCAACAAAATCCGCAATAACAGCGTGGAAGAGAAGGATATTGAACGTCTGAACAGCAGGTGCGGACTTGATTTGGATGAGGGTTCCGAAGAATTTTACATTACTCTCACTACGACAAATACGGCTGCCGATGTGATAAACAATGGAAAGCTTGCACGGCTTGCTACCCCCTTAAAAACTTATATCGCCGATGTTAAAGGAGATTTTGATTCCAAGCATTATCCCACCGCACTCAATCTGGAATTGAAAGTGGGCGCGCAGGTGATGCTGCTCAACAATGATTCGGCTGGACATTGGGTAAATGGCAGTGTCGGTAAAATAGTCGAGATCACAGTTGGTGAAACAGGCGAAGACCTCCTAACCGTTGAACTAAGCACCGGAAAAATTGTTGAAGTTTCGCCTTATGCATGGAAGGTCTCACGCTATTTTTACAACAAGGACAAAAAAATGCTGGATAGTGAGTCCATTGGCTCATTCACACAGTATCCCATGCGTCCGGCATGGGCGGTCACTATTCATAAAAGTCAGGGAAAGACCTTTGACAGGGTGGTAATTGATATCGGCAAAGGATCTTTTGCTCATGGACAAGTTTATGTGGGAATCAGTCGTTGTACCAGTTTCGAGGGGCTTGTGCTCAAGAAACCGATTTTAAAAAAACATATCTGGATGGACTGGCATATTGTGAAGTTTTTAACGCGTTATCAATATCAAAAATCAGAGGAAGCCATGTCGCTGGACGATAAACTGAAACGCATTCATCGGGCTATTGCCGATGAAGAAACGTTGGATATTGTTTATCTGAAAGCCAATGACGTGAAATCAAAACGCAGTATCAAACCGCAGAATGTTGGGAAGATGGACTATCTGGGCAAGCCGTTTATTGGTGTTGAAGGATATTGCTTGAAGCGCAGGGATATGCGGGTGTTTCGCGTTGACAGGATTTTGGAAATTAATTGATAATAGTATGGAAATTCTATACATCACATTACTGACGATTTTGGCTGGCGGAATCGGAACGATCACGGGCTTCGGTACTTCAACCGTTATGGTGCCCGTACTTTTGCTGTTCATGCCTCTTCCTCAAACATTATTGTTAGTCAGGGTTATTCACTGGTTTGGCGATATCTGGAAAGTTCTGCTTTTCAAAAAAGGTTTTAACTGGAAGTTGATCCTGACTTTTGGCATTGCAGGAATTGTGGCCAGCTATCTGGGAGCTAATGTTGTTTTTAAAGTTTCTGAAAAATTATTGTCCCAAATCTTGGGGGGCTTTTTAGTAGCCTATGTAATCTTTCTTTTTTTGAAGCCTTCATTCAGAATACCGAAAAATTCCGCAACTGCGTTAAGTGGAGGAGCATTGTCAGGATTTTTTGCAGGAATTTTTGGAGTTGGAGGAGCAGTGCGCGGAGTATTTCTCAGCGCCTTTGATTTACCAAAAGCAGTGTATATTTCAACCGCTGGAGCCATTGCGTTATTTATCGATACAACGCGTATTGCGGCATACCTGTTAAATGACGTGGTCTTGAAAGATGCTCTATTGTGGGGATTTTTGCTGTTCATTCCTGCTTCGCTCTTGGGCGCGAAAATCGCCAAAAAAGTGGTAGACCGCATCCCGCAAAAGCAATTTAGAGTTGTGATAGCTTTGTTTTTGCTCGCGGTGGGATTAAAATTTCTCATTTTACCAAACTGATAAAGTTTTAACCTCTAAAGGGCTGAAAATAAAGGACAACTCAAAAAAGCTCCCTGTTGAGCAGGAATCTGGAGGTACCGGTGGGATTTGAACCCACGAATGGCGGTTTTGCAAACCGCTGTGTTAGACCACTTCACCACGGTACCGTGATTGATTTTGAACGAGGTAACGATATAACGACACGACCTAAAAAAGCAATGTTTTTTTGCCGGGTTTATTTTGGAGAGGCCATTTAATTTATTTCAATCGAAAACTTGTCACGACGGTTCCCACCTCATCCCTTATTTCTTTTAGCGTGTCGGGCAACATGCCACCGGTCACGATGTAGCCGTAATTCCCTTTGGTGGCGTAAAGTTGGACAAACCGGATCAGTTTTTCGGCAGGATTCAGACGTGCCTGAAAAATATGAATCAGGCTTGCTGTTCCGTTAAGATCGATTTTAGCCTCCTGAATCTTTTCGTAGTCCGTTAGGTTTTGGCCACTCAAATTGATGTTCGCCCGCGCGTAGTCTATTGTGCTGACTTCCTGTTTTAAATCTTCCCGGATCACATTCACGTTGATAAAAAAACCGTCGTACGCCTCGGGTGTGGTAAAAGCGACGACCGTTTCCTGCGGGATTTCGGCATAAAAATCGGATTGATTCAAAATCTTCCAGGTTGGATTAATGGTGATCGTAAAATCACCACCTTCGTAAGCCTTGAGGGTTTGGGTATCTTTATTCGCTCCACCACAACTCGTCAAAAAAACAGCACATAGGATAATCAAACACACCGCCAGCATTTTTTTGATGAAATTAAACATTTTGTTTTTTGTTCGCACCTATTCTAGCGGAATATGTTGAGGTAGGCAACCGGATGTTCATTAAAACAGGGGTTTCCATTTTTAATAAATAATTTTTTTCTCATTTCAATTCTTTCCCTTCAGGTCAGGGTTCGTCTATCTTGCACGTTATAAATGTTCACAGGTTCTATTTTGGAAAATCTTTTTTTAGTCACTTCCCTGCCGGAGTCGTTTGCCCCCTTTTTCAAGGTGGCTTTAGTGGGTATTTAACCAAAATCCCTCTGCCTGCCCCGAACGTAGATGCGGGGACAAGGGGAATACCAGGGGGTTAAACCTATTGGTAGTGGTTCTGTTATGTTCCCAATATAAATAAAGTTTTTTATTGTCATCTTCCTAATTTCTTGGTTGATTTTCGGTTTTTGTTCGAAATTAAGATTGGCGATTATGTTTTTCATCTTTATACTGGAGTCAGATTAGATCCTTGCTTATGTCCATTTTTTATCAG
>PFOK01000031.1 GCA_002792495.1 Candidatus Peregrinibacteria bacterium CG_4_10_14_0_2_um_filter_43_11
CCACTTAAAAACAATTGTTTCTGAAAAGTTAAGTAAAATTTGTTAAGACAGGATGAGAAGTTTACCCCGATGAATATCGGGGAGTCCTGTCACCCCGACCATTTTTTATGCCGAAGTGAATGTGGGTAGGTACCGAAGTGGTCAAACGGGACTGGCTGTAAACCAGTTGTCTTACGACTTCGGGGGTTCGAATCCCTCCCTGCCCACCACCCTTGCCACCTTAGCTCAGCTGGTAGAGCGGCCGCCTTGTAAGCGGTAGGTCGCCGGTTCGATTCCGGCAGGTGGCTCCATCCCAAAACGTGTTCCAACTTACAAAACCTCCTACATTTTATTGCGGATGTTTTTTCTGTTTATACACGTTTTGGGGCCATTCCCCACAAAATACGCTTCGCTTCCCATTTTGTGGGGATCCCTTTTGGTGGTGCTCCTATTTTCAAAAACACCTGCGTTTAGTGGAGTTCGATGAACCCATCATTCAAAGGAATAGTCTCCCTGAACAGATATTTTCCTGTCCTTGAATAACCTGAATAGGCCATAACCTCTGAAAAAGCTGATCTAAAACTCTGAAATTCAATTTGTTTTTGTCAATTAATTTTTTTATTTTTATTGACGGGGAAAGGGCTATTTGTTATACTTATAGTAAGAAATTAATCATTAACAAAATAAAAAATGAAAAAGATCGCTCAAAAAATAGCTGCTCAGACTGGTGCCGCTTTAGGTGCTACCACTCTTTTTGTCAGTACGGCCTTTGCTCAAAGTGCTTCTTTCTTTGACAATCCTCAAACTGGTGCCGCCCCCAATGTAGCCGCACAAGGCACGTTGGGTCAGAATATCACCAATCTCATCAACTTTTTTTTGGGACTTCTGGGTTTGATTGCCGTGGCCATGTTGATTTACGCAGGAGTTTTGATGGTAACTGCCGGAGGAAATGAAGATCAGACAGGAAAAGCAAAAAAGATCATCACTTATGCTGTGATTGGTATCGTGATCATCTTGCTTTCTTACACCATCGTTACTTTCATCACCAGCGCACTTGGATAAGCGCGGTATTCTCTATTCAAAAAATTAAACCCCGATACACATCGGGGTTTTTTGTTTGCCGAAAATTACCCGGCACAATCCGCTTTTTTCAAAAGTGCCTCCGCTATTTTTTCCCTCACCTGTTTTTTATCTTTCACAAGAATGTACTCGGGGAAAATCTCTATTATGGTTTCATAATTTAAAATCCTCTTCTGATAGCTCCATAATCCCAATAAACGCTTTTGAACGTATAGGTTTCGCAAATAATAATACTGAACATCAAAATCGATATCAACCACGTGCCCAAGACTCACTCCGGATTCCGTACGGACTTCATTGCCAATAACTTCCCTTTTTTGCGAAAGGATATTACTGATTTTAATCACATCAACCGGATCCACTAAAACATCTTCATTTTTTACATAGATATTTTTTTTCCATTCCACAATATCCTGTGTTTGAATAATGGCGTAAGATAGAAAATGTCGTGTTGGTTTTACCCAAAACGCTTCGATTTTTCCGGTATCAGGATCGACGATCATGTCTTTCATAAAAGCGACAGGATATCCATCCTCAAAACGTAAAATGGCCGTTCCAATGTTGTTTTGATAAAGTTTGATCATGGCTCAATCATACGAAATCTTTGACTAATTCGCAAAATTTTAATTTTAATACTCGCGATTTTATCAAAATGATACGGAAAATCATTTGGTACTATCCGTGATTTTAGCTAAAATGACTACGGTTTTTTGCTCCAATCGTGTTTCTCACATCTACTTCAGAAGGGAAATTCTCAAACAAATTTTTCATATCTTTATCGCCACCTTAGCTCAGCCCCAAAGGAAAGCCTTCGGCTTTGACTGAGCAATACTTAAGACGAAGAAGGACAATGACGGATATGCCACCTTAGCTCAGTTGGTAGAGCAACGCACTCGTAACGCGTAGGTCGCCGGTTCAATTCCGGCAGGTGGCTCCATCCCAAAACGTGTTCCAACTTACAAAACCTCCTACATTTTATTGCGGATGTTTTTTCTGTTTATACACGTTTTGGGAGCCCTTTCCCACAAAATACGCTTCGCTTCCCATTTTGTGGGGGCCCCTTTTTTTTGCCACCTTGAGTCTTTTAATTTGACAATTGAAGTGTGAGATGATAGCCTTTCCGGGTGTTTTAATTCTGAACTAAAAGACAATGGCTAAAGTTTGTGAAATCACTGGTAAAAAACCTTCTACAGGGCACAATGTAAGTCATTCTGTCCGTCGTACAAAACGTCGTTTTTTGCCCAATCTTCAGAAGAAGAAAATTTGGGATCCTGTTACGGGAACTTTTAAGAAAATGAAAGTGGCGACCAGCGCATTGCGTTTGCTGACCAAATCCAAAAGAGTGAAGACAAAAAAAGTAAAAGCTTAAAAGATCGTCAGAAAATGTTTTTGAAAATGGGCTTTTAGTGGCAGAGAGCCATTTTTAGAGATTTAAAGTTTTGAATCACAATGCGGAGAGATGGCTGAGTGGCCGAAGGCGCTCGCTTGGAGTGCGAGTATGGGGGTAACCCCATCCAGGGTTCGAATCCCTGTCTCTCCGCCACCCCAACGCGGGCTTCAACTTACAAAACCCCCTGCGTTTTACTGCGGAGGTTTTGATACATCCATCTACCCATTTTTGTTTTGTGTTTCCGCTTTTTTTTACTTTGTACTATGATTGCTGTCGGTAACTGTAATTTTTTCTTATGCACGCGCTTCTTTCACATGATTTTCATTCGTTGTCACCCCTTGTTTATGTTTTGATTTTTTTCGGGCTGATACTTGAGGGGGAAGCGGTTCTTTTTACTACTTTTTATCTCGTGGAACAACACAATTTAATTTTATTAAAAATACTTCCCGTTATCATTGCAGGGGTTTTAATAGGAGATACTCTGTGGTTTTTTGGCAGTCGTTTTTTGTCAAAACTTTTTATTTTTAAAATAATTTTTGACAAGACTCCAAAAAAACTGGATCAACTCATAAAGAAAAAATGGATGCTCGCGATCATTATGAGTAAATTCATGTATGGCTTTCATCGACCCACCCTGTTTCGTCTTCATGCTTTCGGCTTGAGATACCGTGATTTTTTACGCGCAGATGTTCTCGCGGCGTTCTTATGGATTTTGGTTATAGGTTCTCTTGGCTACTTTTTTTCCAGCTCATTTCTTTTATTAAAAGGGTACATTCGGTTTTCCGAAATCGGTTTGGTTGCCGCACTCCTTTTTATTTTTTTTCTGTTTAAATTCATGTCAAAGTTTATTATCAAAAAATGTATTTAAAAAATTGATGAAAATTATTCACAAGAACAAGAAGGCTTACTTTGACTATGAAATTCTTGAAGAATTGACGGCCGGGATTGTATTGACCGGATCCGAGGTCAAGTCTGTTCGTTCAGGGGATTTGAGTCTCAAAGGTTCTTATGTGAGCATGCAGGGGAAAGATGTTTTTTTGAAAAGCGTCAATATCTCCCGTTATGCGTATGATCAATCCAAAGATTACGACCCCCTTCGTGTGCGTAAGTTGCTCCTTAAACAAAAGGAGATTGAAAAAATTGCTTCCAAGCTGAATACACAAGGTGTTACCCTTGTCCCTCTTGCCATTGGTTCGAAGGGGGCTTACATTAAGGTGTTGATTGCGATTGTACGAGGGAGAAAGCAACACGACAAAAGACAGGTACTCAAAGAAAGAACGATGAAACGCGAGGCGGATCGTGCCATACGTCGGTACTGATTATTGACTCGAGAATTCCCATGCCATTTCGAAAATAGAACGCTGTGTTTCTGTTAGTGCTTTGCTTTCGATGATCACCCCAAAAACATCGTCTCCAAAAGAAGCCATTGCGATTTTGTCATCATAAATGTTGATTTCGTCTCGGAATTTTAATTTTTTTGAATTGATCAGGCGGGTTTCCCGATATGATTTTTTATCTCCATTCTGTACCTGGCGACCATATTCATCATCGGCTGCGATCCCTCTTAATTTTATTTTTTTGGCGATACGTTTCGCGACATATTCTGCATCATAGTCGATCCAGTGATCGCGAATTTCACGTGAGTTGGCATAGCTCAAAATTTCCGTTTTTGCGCTGAGTGTGTCGGCATACAGTATTTTCACTCCTGCAATGCCTTCAAAAAAACGAACGAATGTGTGTTTTTCGTTCTGACTCATGAGTCTGTTTAACTCAGGGACTGTTTTTTCGAAATCCTGGATTCGGCTTTTTTGACGCGATAGGAGAGAAGCAGGGTCCGTGGGCATATAAACATACCCCGAATTCTTCTTTAAATGGCTCACGTATCCTTTTTGTTTCATCCCTTCAATGATGTAATAAATGGAAGCCCTATTCACTTTTGAGCGCTTGGAAATCTCTAAAATACTGCCTTCTCCAAGTTCCAGTAAGGCCAGATAGATCTGGATTTCCTTTGGATCAAATCCTATATTTATTAGGACAGAATATTTTGTGTCTTTCAACATAAAATGTTGTAAAATTTTTCAACATTATTCTAATTTACATTTTATTTTTTCGCAATTTGAATTTAAAAAGAGGGGGTGTTTAAAATTTTGACACGATTTTTTCATGCTTTTTTAAAAGACTTGCGCTCTTATTGAAGGAGGCGTTAGGTTGAATTTAAAGAGTTTATTTTTTAAATTTTTCCTATGCAAAATAATATTATCGATCAGGGGTTTCTTGAGCTCAGTTATAAAACTCTTGAAGAGCGTAATTTATCCGTTAAGCGCGATCGTGCCGCAGGAAAGGATGAAAAATATTTTAAGGAAAAAGTGCTTGATGGGATACAGAAGGAGACCGGAATAAAGGCGGTTATTGTGGCTTTTTCCGACATGGAAGGAAAGCTGCACATGCTTGATTACAACAAAGATTTTTTTATTGATGCTTATGACAATTTAACGTTTGACGGTTCTTCTATTCGCGGTTTTTCCAAGCAAAGAGAGTCCGATTTGCGTTTGAAGCCCGATTGGTCTTCGTTCCGCTGGCTGCCTGCTGATGTGTTTGGCAAGGGAAAAGTTTTGATTTTTTCCGGCATACGAAATCAGGATGGATCTTCTTATCCCGGAGATTTTCGTGGCAATCTTGTCATTCTTTTGGAGGAGATGAAGGAAAAAGGGATAATGCTCAATGCCGCTCCGGAGATTGAAGGGTTTCTGTTGGAGGGGGTAAATGCGGAACAGTATTTTAACGAACGGGTCGGGTTTAAACTGGCGTCCGAAGGGGGATATTTTAATTCGTTGCCTCAGGATCATTTGAGACAATTTATCGATAAATGTGCGGAAGTGACTCGCGCGATGGCTTTTGAAAACGAGAAAGATCATCCGGAGGTGGCTCCATCTCAGTTTGAGCTCAATTACAAATATACCGACATCGTTCAAGCCTCGGATCAGATTTTGATTTATAAATTGATTGCCCGTCAGATTGCCAAAAACATGAATTGTACAGCCACTTTTTTACCCAAGCCAATCATGAAAATCAATGGCAGTGGTATGCATAGCAATATGTCTATTTCAAAAGAAGGGAAGAACCTGTTTTATGATCCCAATGGAAAGTATGGCATTTCCAAAATCGCTCATGATTTTTTGACGGGTATTTTGTATCATGCGAATGATTTGTGTTTGACGATTAATTCCAGCGTCAATTCCTATCGTCGTTTGGATCCTCATTATGAAGCACCCAATGAAATTAAAGTTTCTTCCGCGGATCGAAGCGCTATGATTCGTGTTCCTATCGGAAATGAAAAATCTTCCCGAATCGAGGTGCGTTCTTTGCCACCGGATTGCAATCCGTATTTGGCACATTTGTTTTTTGTCAAAGCTGGCTTAGAGGTGATGAACGCGAGTGAATCCGAAAAAAAACAATATTATGATTTTTATAACCAGCCCACTCAGAAATTACCGAGTACTATTGGCGAGGCCATTGATTACTTTAAAAATAGTGCGTTCATCAATAAGATTATGGGCGATGAGAATGCTCAGAAGTATCTTGAGTTAAAACAAATGGCTGCGGACAGAGCTCCCCGGGAATTGGGAAGTCGCATTAAAACCGGTGAAGTGTGGTATCACCATGAGGTGACGAACCAAATGCTGTGGAATCGGTTTTAATTTCCTGAGAACGGTGATGGGTGTTTACGATTTTATATCGTTGCTTGCATTTGCTCAGCGGGCTCGTTAGTATGAATGTAATTTTTTAGATTTTTTATGTTACCTGAAAGCATCCAAAAAACCATTGAAGAGTTCAATAAATTACCCGGGATAGGGTCAAAATCAGCTCAGCGTTTGGTTTTTTATTTGCTGCGCAAACGTGATGAAGATGTGGAGCGTTTTGGAGAAATCATTCAAAACTTAAAAAAAGGGATTCATTATTGTAAACAATGTGCTAATTTATGCACGAACGATGTGTGTGCTATTTGTCAAAATGATGCGCGGAATCAAGAGGTTATTTGTGTGGTGGAAGACATCATGGATTTGATCGCCATTGAAAATACGGGGGAATACAAAGGATTGTATCATGTATTGCATGGAGTGATTTCCCCCATTGAGGGGGTGGGGCCGGACGATCTTAAAATTACTGAATTGATGGAGCGTCTGAAGGCGGGAACTGTTCACGAGATCATCGTTGCCCTCAATTCTTCCATGGAGGGGGAAGCGACTTTATCTTATTTGATGCGCTATATCAAGCCACTTCAAATTAAGGTCACCCGAATTGCCCGGGGAATTCCCGTGGGAGGGGATATTGAATACGCTGATTCTCAGACGGTTAGGCGTGCCCTTGAAGGACGGATGGAATATTAATCTTTGTTTTTTTATGCAAACACGGCTTGAACACGATTTTCTTGGCTCAAAAGCCATTCCAAAAAATGCGCTTTATGGTATTCATACCTTTCGCACGATGGAAAATTTTTCTATTTCCGGAATTTCTCTTTTGCCGGAAATGGTCGTGGCTTATGCTCATCTAAAAAAAGCCTGTGCTCAGGCGAATCATTCGTTTGGATTATTGCCGGAAAAAATCACCACACCGCTTTTGCGCGCTTGTGATGAAATCATTGACGGAAAACACATGGATCAATTCTTGATGGATGTTTTTCAGGCCGGTGCGGGAACTTCGACCAACATGAATCTGAACGAAGTGATCGCCAATCGCGCATTGGAAATCATGGGAGAAGAAAAAGGAAATTACAAAGTCGTTTCCCCAAACGATCATGTCAATATGGCACAGAGTACGAACGATACTTACCCCTCCGCGATGCGGGTGGCCATTGTGATTCGGTTTGACGGGTTGGATCGATCGCTTGAACATTTACAACGTTCTTTTCAAAAAAAAGCGGTTCAATTCAAAAAGGTGATCAAAGCGGCACGGACTCACTTGCAAGATGCCACCCCTATCACTCTGGGGCAGGAGTTTTCCGCTTATTCCAAAACTATCGTCGGACTCAGAAAACAACTGGCTAGAGCCCGTGATTCCATTGCCGTGTTGGGAATAGGCGGAAGCGCCGTTGGGACAGGCCTTAACGTGCACTCCGGTTATCCAAAGCGAGTGGTCCGATATTTGAATAAAAATACGAAGTTCTGTTTTAAAAGCGCATTGGATTTAGTGGAAAGCATGCAGTCTCAACGTCAGATGCTGGAGTTTTCATCCTGCCTCAAACAAATTGCGGTTGAAGTTTCTCGTATTGCTTCGGACCTTCGCTTGCTTTCTTCCGGACCGAATACGGGTTTTGCGGAACTTATTTTACCCGCTGTGCAACCCGGGAGTTCGATGATGCCGGGGAAGGTAAATCCTTCCATCTTGGAATGTGTGAACATGGTTTGTTATCGCGTGATGGGGTCGGAAGCGACCGTTTTGCATTGCGTGCATGGAGGGCAACTCGATTTGAATGTGAATATGCCCTTGATGAGCTATGAGGTTCTTACATCGATGACCATTTTAAAAAACGTCATCACGATGATGTCTGAAAAATGTATTGAAGGAATTGAAGCGAATAAAAAACAATGTGAAAAATACGTTTATCTAAGTGCCAGCCTTGCCACATCATTGAATCCGATTATTGGTTATTCTAAAGTTGCGGAGATTGTTCAGGAATTTGTTACAACGGGTAAGCCATTGCCTGAAATCATTTTGAAAAAGAATATTCTTACAAAAAAAGAAGTGGAAGAATTATTGAATCCCTTGAAGATGATTCGGTCATAAAAATCAATAACCGTCTTCTATCATGCTGTTTTCCGATGATACCTCTTTTTCAGCGCCGATGGCGATGAAATCCGGTCGGGCTTGGTAATTACTGTGAATTGATTCAAAGTACGGTTCTTTTTTGGGATCTTCGTAAACCACTTGGCGATACCAGCTTGAACTGATCCCGGGAACCGCGTGACCCAGAACTTGTTTTTCTCCGGGGGCTAATTTTGTAGTGTATTCCGTCCGCGTAGGAGGAGGAGATTTTTGATTGTAGTAATAAGGGCCAATAAGATGAACTTTTCTTTTGTCTTTTGTGCCATAAAAGTTGTAATAGGCCTTGGTTCCGACGGTGAACGATTGCATCAGAATGTAGGCAGGGGAGTCGTTGACGAATTTCATGTCGACGGTAGGAGGATAGACCGTCGCATCGAGGCCTGTGGGGGCGTAATACGAAACCGCGTAGGAGTGATTGCGACGTTGCGTTACCGGGAACCCGCTTGCAAGAACCGCCCTGTAGGCGGTGGTGGAAACCTGGCATAATCCTCCGCCATATTCGGGAACCGTTCGGTCCCCTTTGATCACCAATTCTTTTTTATAACCGGTTGTTTCATCCACGACTCCCAGTACATTTCCAAAGGAAAATTCTTCCCCGGGTGAAATGAAATGCCCGTTGAATTTACTCAGACCTACTTTGATGTTGTTGATTCGATTCTCGGGAGAACCCTTGAATTCCGTTTCACCGGCAGATACCAATTCGATGATCCCTTTTTCTTTTAAACCCTCCCCTTTTAATGTGATTTGCGGTGGATCATTGATGAGGGGCAAGTGGAGGTAGTTTCCTTTTTCTTCAATCGCTTTCTTAAGCATGAAGGCCGCTTTTTTGGTGTCCAATTTTCTTCCGTAAAGTCCACTTCCTTCAAAGGCCACCTTGTCTTTTTCATCCATGTTGATTGTGACGTCCTCCCGTTCACGATAAATATCCGGAGCGATTTTATTTTCCAAATACGTTTGTAACTTGATAATGTCGAGTCCCTCGACGGTTTCATAGTCAATATAAGGAGTAACATAGGAAAGTTGGTCTTCGGGAATATTGATGTCGATTCCCTTAAAACGCGCTTTGGTGTAAGTGGAGGTGAGATCCACGTTTTTTAAGTCGACTTGCCAGATGCGAAAATCGGTTTTTAAAAGAAGGCTACCCGGATTTACTTCCGCTAACGCGTTTTTGGGTACGACTAAAAGGGCCAAGAGGAGAACGGGAATCAATGCAATGCGATATTTCATTTCTTTCGAGTGAGGAGTTTAATAATACAACGTTTTAAAAAACCGACTTTTTGACCTTCGTTTAGATATGTTTTTCCTTTTAGGAACATTTTCATGGACTGGTCTCTTAAATATTCTCGTGACTCTCTTCCTTTTTTTGGTGCTAAAGTTATTCCCAGGATAGAACCAATTGCCCCCCCTACAATCACGCCGGTCAAAACTTTAAATATCCCTTTTTTTACTTTTTTCGGAACATTTTTAGTGAGCATATTTTTTGTTTTTAACAGCATGAACATTATTGCCGAATTGACCTGAAAAATCAATGGCTTATCTCTTCCGGACGATTTCCGGATAGGTTTTTAGATGTTCCAGCACAATAACTTTGACTTCATCCAGTGCTTTTCGACTGCCCCCTTCCATGATGACAGAAAGACAGGGGCTGGTGTTGCTCACGCGGATCCCTGCCCATGAGCCATTGCCAAAATCCATTCGGATGCCATCTAGAGTATTACTTGGATAGCGGTCTTTAAAATAATTCATTATTTTTTCCAAAACTTCAAATTTAAGGTCATCGGCACAATAAGGGCGCATTTCCGGTTCGCTATAAATCGGAGGGAAGTCCGAAAAAAGTTCACTAACCGGTTTTCCATTCTGGTTTGCGATGGCAAGAATTCGGCAGGCGGTTATGAGCGCGTCGTCGTAGCCATAGTAATCTTCCGGTAAAAAGAAATGGCCGGATTGTTCACCGCCTAATATGGCGTGATGTTCGTGCATGGCGTTTTCCACGTACGAATGGCCAACCTTGCACATGATCGGATTTCCGCCCCATTGTTTAGTAAGATCAAACAAAACCTGAGAATTGGAAACCGTGAAGACGATCTTGCTTTTTGGATGACGCGTTAATACATCTTTTGTCAGCAACATCAAAAGCTTATCGGCGTTGATAAACTTTCCCGTCTCGGTGACAATGCCGACACGGTCTCCATCTCCATCAAAGGCGAGGCCAATATTCGCTTTTAATTCCAAGACTTTCTGTTTTAGGTCTTTTAGGTTTCCTTCTACAATCGGATCGGGCTCATGATTGGGGAATGTGCCATCGAGTTCACAATAAAGTTCTGTTACTTCATAACCTAATTCACGCAGGATTTTTGGGTAAAACGCGCCCGCGATTCCATTACCGCAATCAATGACTACTTTCATTTTCTCCTTTACATCCGGAGACGCAAGATCTTGCGTCTCTACGGATGACTGGATACAAAACATCTTTTTTATTTTTTGTATGTATTTTCCCAAAAAATTAGCTTGACTCAATGATCCTTCTCCTATTTCAAAATCCTGATTTTCAATGATTTCCCGTATCACCTGGATGTCATCGCCAAAAACCGCGTGAGCGTCTTTTGTCATCAATTTAAATCCGTTGTATTTTCCCGGATTATGACTGGCTGTGATGTTACATCCCGCGTCGAATTTTCCAATCGTATTTGAAAAATAAAGCAAAGGGGAAGGGGAGAGCCCAACATTGATTACATGACATCCTGTGGATATCAGCCCCTGAATGAAGGCCTGCTGTAGTTCCGGGCTATGTGTTCGCGCATCTCGCCCCACAACCACCTTGGGCTGAATGAAGTTGTGATGACGGATAAGGTAAGTTCCGAATCCTTTTCCTATCGATTCAGCAACCTCAGCATTCAGCTGATCTGGGTACGTACCACGAATGTCGTAAGCGCGAAAAATAGTTTGATCGATCATGATTATAAAAGATATAGATGGACGTCGGAAATTGTACTGGCTTCCGTTTGGCATGTAATGAAAATTATATTGACAATATATATATATGCTATCATTATAGTAGTTTAGTTTATAAAATTTTTAATCATGAATGACTATATAACTGATCGTTTACGTTCTGCTGACCCAGAGCTTGCTACATTAATTGACCAAAAAATGCCGAGCATTTTTGAAAGACTCGGATTTACTCCACAATTTGGGGCTACGGATGAAAGGTTACTTTATCCTCAGTTGGTGTATGTTACTACTTGTCGCATCAAAGCGCCATGTGAAGAAAGGGCAAACATAGAACTTCAGGATGTAAGAGCTAAAATCTTAGATTTATTTGTGGGAGATAGACGATTCGTTGGTGCTGACGGCTTTAAAAATGCTTACACTTTTTATATGCAACGAGAAAAGTTGAGAGAATTATTAGAAGGAATGTAAAAAATTTGCTAATTTAATAAAAATTACCCTTGATTAAGCTAAAAAATAAGTGTATCTTTTTTGCGAAAAATAATAAATTCTATGAAAAATCCTTTAAAAAAATCTCTTAAGATCGCGCTTTTGTGTGGAGGGCCATCGCTTGAGCGGGGAATTTCGCTCAATTCCGCCCGATCGGTTTGTGATCATTTGCAGTCGGAAGAAATCGAAGTGTTGCCGATTTATTTCGATCATAAACGCAATGCTTATGCCATTTCCCGTGGTCAACTTTATTCCAATACGCCTTCCGATTTTGATTTCAAACTTCATCAGAACGCAAAACCCCTTGGTAAGACCGCTTTAATCCGATTTTTAAAGACCGTTGATTTAGCATTCCCGGTTATGCATGGCCAGTTTGGAGAAGACGGTCAAATCCAGCGGCTTTTGGAGCGGAACGGATGTCCTTATGTCGGTTCGCCGGTAGAGGCCTGCAAAAAGGCGTTTGATAAATACGAGGCCAATGAGCTTATTAAACGGCATGGTTTTTTTACACTCCCTTCCATTGTTTTAAAAAGTCATCTTTCTGATCATAAAAAATGTATCGGCGATTTTTTTAAACAGCATGGCATCAATCGGGCGATCGTTAAGCCGGCGACGGGTGGTTCCAGCATAGGCGTTCATTCGGTTTCCACCGTTCAGGAAGCTCTGGAAGCTACAAGTTCTTTATTTTCAAAACGGATCGATACGCGGGTGGTGGTTGAGCCGTTTTGTGAGGGGATTGAATTCACGGTGATTCTTTTGGAAAACCGTTTTAATATGCCGGTCGCGATTTTGCCGACAGAAATAGAAATCGATTATCGTGATCATCAGGTGTTTGATTATCGTAAAAAATACCTCGCTACGCGGCAAGTGACCTATCATTGCCCTCCGCGGTTTGAAAATCACGTGGTGGAACGCATTCAGATTCAGGCGGAGCAGTTGTTTAAGATTTTGGGTATGCGGGATTTCGCGCGCTTTGATGGATGGTTACTTCCGGATGGAAACATTTGGTTTTCGGATTTTAATCCGATCAGTGGCATGGAGCAAAACAGTTTTCTTTTTCAACAGTCCGCGCGTATCGGGATGAGCCATCGCGACCTGCTCCGTTGCATCATCAAAAATACCTGTCGGCGTTATTCCATTCCGTTTCCGGAAACACGATTAGAAAATGAACTTAAAAAAATTAAGAAAAATTCCATTCATGTGCTCTTTGGCGGGAAAAGCGCGGAACGTCAGGTTTCACTCATGAGCGGGACCAACGCGTGGCTTAAGCTGAGACGATCCAAAAAATACGATCCGGAACCCTATTTACTCGATTTTGATCATAATGTTTGGAAATTGCCTTATGGCATGACGCTCAATCATACCGTTGAAGAAATTTTGGAAACTTGTCATTCGGCTAAAAAAGATGAAGATCGTCTTCATGAACTCAAGCGACGTGTGGTCGATAAGTTGGCTTTGTACGATGGGGAACTTTCCGAACCTTGGTTTTTGCCGGAAAAAATGAGTCTAAAAGAATTTATTGATCATTCCGATCATGTTTTTATCGGTCTACATGGTGGCATTGGGGAAGACGGAACCTTGCAGGACATGCTTGAAAAGAAAGGTATTCCTTTTAATGGTTCCGGTGCGGCAGCCTCGCGCTTATGTATGGATAAATACGCGACCGGTTTGGCCTTACAACACCTTGAAAAAGAGGGGATTCATACCGCCAAAAAACGTCTCGAAAAGGTCGGTCACTTCAAAACATTCACTTTTTCCGATTATCGACAGTATTGGAAAGTGTTGCTGGGGGAACTGGGAGGAATCTCCATTATTGTCAAACCGCATAACGACGGTTGTTCTGCGGGAATCGCGCGCCTTTATTCCGCTCAGGACTTGGAAGTCTATCTGAAATAT
>PFOK01000069.1:0-12150 GCA_002792495.1 Candidatus Peregrinibacteria bacterium CG_4_10_14_0_2_um_filter_43_11
TAAAAAGGGAGGGGGCGGGATTCAACACGTTATGCGAACGATTATTCGGATAAGATTATGATGAAGAAGGTTATGCGACGTTACTTTTTTCTTATCCTCCATTTCTTAGGTTTGTTTTTTGCATAGTTTCAGTTTAATGGATAAGTCCTATAAACTGTTTTTGTGCGAAGTGTTTTTTAAGCTTTTCCCTGATTCTTCACCGTTTCCGCGGCTTTTTTGATGGCTTCAGGGTCACCCAAGTAATAGGATTTGATTGGTTTTAGGTCGTCATCCAATTCGTAAACGAGAGGAATACCGGTGGGAATGTTGAGGCCGGTGATTTCTTCGTCCGAAGTATTGTCTAAATACTTCACAATGGCTCGCAGACTGTTGCCATGAGCGGCGATGATGATTTTTTTACCCGCTTTTATAGTCGGAACGATGGCGTTTTTCCAGTAGGGAAGGAAGCGTTCAATGGTGTCTTTTAGACATTCGGTAGCGGGAAGTTCTTCGGGCGCTAAATCTTTGTAGCGAGGGTCGTTTTTGGGATGTCGTGGGTCATCCTCCTTTAAAGCGGGAGGCGGAATGTCGTAACTGCGGCGCCAGATCTGAACCTGCTCTTCGCCGACTTTTTTGGCCATTTCTCCTTTGTTCAATCCTTGTAAATCACCGTAATGTCGTTCGTTCAAGCGCCAGGAACGTTCCACGGGAATCCACATTAAATTCATTTCATCCAAGGCAATCCACAGGGTACGAATGGCACGCTTGAGAACGGAAGTGAAAGCGATGTCGAAAGTGTACCCCTCTTTTAGCAATAATTTCCCCGCTTCAGTGGCCTCTTCTTTTCCTTGTTCGGAAAGGTCCACGTCTGTCCAGCCAGTGAATTTTCCTTCTTTGTTCCATGTGCTTTGGCCGTGGCGGAGTAATACGAGTTTGATCATAATTTTTTTTATTAAGTGCTACAGTGCTACAATACACAGTGATTGTATCGGGTTCGTTTTATAAAATCCAGAATTTGAGTAGATATTCGTCCACTTCCTCCGGAGCAGGGCTCTGTCCCGGTTCGGTGGGGGCTGAACTAATCAGGGTATCATTGGCGACTTGACACTCATTCCGGCAAGTACCATCCCTGCACCCTCCTATAGGGAGAGGTTTTTTGGTTGTACAACAAGATATTCCTCATATTGAAGAAGATCGCAGAGAGGGTACTGGTATTAAAACTTCGTCAGCCGAACCGGGATAGAACGGAGCCCATAGAAGGAATCTAGCCGACTGATGGTTGTTTGTGGCTTCTTTTGTCGTGCACATGGTTGAGTTTGTAGACAATTAAAATGATCATGAGGAGTAGGAAGATCAGGCCGTAGGTGCGGAAGGAATACAAGACGGTTACCGTGATGCCGGCCATTAAGAAGGCTAAGATTGCCGTAACAAACCAGCTGCCTATCACGGTGATGATGCCATTGATGCGGCAGGGCGCGCAATCTCTTCCCCAGGCTCTATCGGCTAACGAAGTGCCCATGGCGACCATGAACGTGACGTAGGTGGTGGAAAGGGGGAGTTTTTGGGAGGTCGCGTAAGAAATCACTGCCGCGGCAACCATTAAATTCACGGAAGCGCGGATCAAATCAAAAGCGGGTGCGCCTTCTTCGTCTTTTTGGCGATGCCAGCGCAATGCGACCCATTTTTTTATGAATCCGGGAATAAAAAACAGGAATGCTTTGTACACCACGAACAGTGTTTCGCTTAATTTTGCGACAAAAACATTGGATTTCCAATGTTGCATAACCTCTTTGTTGTGACTCGAAAGGTTTATTTCCGTATCGTTAACCGTTTGAGATTTTTTGGAAACAAAAATGGCAATGGCCATGATAATTCCAGCTAGCGCGACGACGGAAGTGGGGGTGCGTAATGTTCCGGAAAGATCAGAACCCAGGAAGGCGTGTACACCGCCCACGGAAACACCGATAAAATTCGCCAAGTCGTTCCCTGCAAAAGCCATGGCCAAAGAGCCGGTGCCGATCAGGACGATTATTTTTAAAATATTCACCCTACATTTGATTAGAACATAAGAAAGGATGGTGAAAAATACGAAACATCCTCCTAAAATAATCGATGTACTGTTACTGATCCATGTTTTGATTTCCGGAGTCATGAAGGTGGCGTGATTACCGCCTTTTAAGATTATAAAAAACACCATTGCAGTCAGGGCAATGCCACACCACAAAAATCCCCATCGTTGCAATCGGGGTTTGTAGTTAAAAGTGAAGAGCATGCGGGAGATGAATTGAGCGATAAGCCCAACGCTAAAAGCGACGGCGATTGAAAGCAAAATTCCCATGATGATTTTGATAGCGGAGGCGCTGTTGATCACTTCCCAGGCTTTTTCGGAATTACCCATTTTTAGCCACGCCAAAACAAAGGCGGCTCCCAGTAATTCAAACACCACGGAAACCGTGGTGGAGGTTGGCAGGCCAAAGGTTGAATAAAGGTCGAGCAAAATGATGTCGGCGATGGAAACGGCTGTAAAAATCAGAATCGCTTCGTTCAAAGAAAAGTGCTCCGGATAAAAAATGCCCTTACGTGTCACTTCAATGATTCCATCCGAAAATGTCGTGCCGATAATGATTCCGATCGACGCGACGATCATAATCACCTTGCGGGATGTTACTTTGGCACCCAATGCGGAGTTTAAAAAATTTACGGCATCATTCACCACGCCCACAATTAAATCGCCAATGGCCAGAAACACAAGGCTGATGACCGCGAGGAGTTCGAAACTCATAATAGAGGTATTAAATTTAAATATTTATTTGCTCCACCAATGTAACAATTTAGCGAATTTTATTCAAATTATTTTATTTGCCACATTTGCAAAAATAAGTGTTTTAAAATGGAATACAAAAATTCTACTTTAACTATTAACAAAAGCTAATACTATAACCTCTGCGTAAGGTGATAGTTATAGTTAGTAGTTATAGTTAAAGTTATAGTTAAAGTTATAGTTAAAGTTTTTTGATTACCATTCTTTTTATTTTGGATTATTTGCAAGGCCCGTAAGCATTCTGCCAATTTCGGTTGCTAATAGGTGAAGTTCACTGAAAAATTCGTTTGATATTGCGCCATCTATTTTCAAAAGTCTAAGTGTAGCCACACTTTCACTGATGGAACCGCGAGCGATAATGTAGAAGTTCTTTTTGTCATTTACCCCAAGCTTACCTGACCCCTCAGCGATATTGAGTACAACGCTAGAAGAAGAACGCTTAAGTTGACCTTTTAATATTTTATCAACTTTAGGGTTAGCAAAAATGACTGATAGCTTTGTGTAAAAGTTCTCAGCTTTTTGATAAACGATTAATTTCTCAAATCCAAACATATGCCTAATATTTTATGGAATACAAAAATTCTACTTTAACTATTAACAAAAACTAATACTATAACTAAAAAGATTTAAGGTAAAGTTCTAGTTAATAGTAATAGTAATAGTAATAGTAATAGTAATAGTTAAGGTTTTTTGGTGGTACCCGCGGCAGGAATCGAACCTGCGACCTCCAGCTTAGAAGGCTGTTGCTCTATCCCCTGAGCTACGCGGGCATATAATATCGTCATTCATTTTAAAAGGCTTTCGGAAATCTATCAAGTTATAAGTTCGGATTTTTTTCAATAATTTTTTTTTCTGTCAATTTCTTTATAAATAGCACGGTTGTAAGCGGAAGAGGGATGTGATATATATAGATACCCTCTTTAATTCTCCCGTTTTTATATAATGCTTTTTTATGGCGGCCGTTCGTGTTAAAAATCTTCGCAAGACCTATGGCTCGTTTGAGGCTTTAAAAGGCATTTCTTTCGAGATCGAAAAAGGGGAGATTGTTGGGTTTTTAGGGCCAAACGGTGCGGGAAAGACCACCACGGTTAAGATTTTAACCTGTTTTATGGGGGCGAACGAGGGCGAGGTGACGGTGGCGGGACATGATTGCTTTTCTCATCCCATGGAGGTTCGTAAGCGTGTCGGGTATTTGCCGGAAAATAATCCGTTGTATACCGACATGACGGTGTATGCCTATTTACAGTATGCGGCGCAGTTGCACGATTTGCCCGCAGATTCTATTCATGGACGGATTAAATTGGTTGCGGAAGAATGTGGCCTTGTAGAAAAGATCAATGAGCTGATTTCCACGCTTTCTAAGGGGTATCGTCAGCGAGTGGGGTTGGCCGCGGCCATGATCCATGACCCCGAGGTGCTTATTTTGGATGAGCCCAGTGTGGGATTAGACCCCAATCAGATCATCGAAATCCGCCAACTCATCAAAAAGCTCGGTCGTGAAAAGACGGTGATTCTTTGCAGTCATCGCCTGAGCGAGGTGGAGCTAACCTGTAATCGCGTGATCATTATCGATTTGGGTAAAATCGTTGCCTCCGGAACACCCACACAGTTGCGTCATTTGGTTGAAGATCACGCGAATCTCCGTTTGACCATTCGTGGCGAAAAAGAAAAAGCCATTGAGGTTTTAAAAGGGATTTCCGGCATCAAACGGATTGAAATCAATGCCGTTCGTGAGCGGGGGTCCAAGGGGTACGATATTTACACCACCAAGAATCGTGATATCCGTTCTGATATTGCCAAATCCGTTGTGGCCAACGGACTTGAACTTTTAGACATGCATAAGGAGATGGCCACATTGGAAGATGTTTTTAGTCAGGTCACCACTCGTGTGGAATCTTAACCCGGTTTTTTCATGAAAATCCGTCATATCAACATCATCATGCACAAGGAGCTATCGAGCTATACCCGTTCCGCGTTTGGCACTATTTTTATCGTTGTCTTTTTGGTCACTTCTTCATGGTTATTTTTTCAGAGTTTCTTTTTGATGAATCAGTCGACCATGCGTGATTATTTTTCCATTCTCCCTTGGTTATTCCTTTTCCTGTTGCCCGCCATTACCATGCGTTTGTGGGCGGAGGAAAAAAAGATGGGAACCCTTGAGTTACTACTCACTTCACCTCTCACTTCCGGCGAAGTGGTTTGGGGTAAATTTTTGGCCAGTCTCGGTTTTTTGACCATCGCGCTAATCCTTTCTGGGGTTATTCCCGTTATTCTTTTTTTAATCGGCCAGCCTGATTTTGGTCCTATTGTGGGCGGGTATATGGGCGCGTTCTTTTTGGGGGCGGCGTACATCGCGATCGGGCTTTTTATTTCCGGTTTGACAGACAATCAAATCGTCGCTTTCATTCTTTCCGTTTCCTTTATTCTTGTTTTGTTGGCGGTGGGGAATGATCTTTTTTTGAACACGGTTCCCGAGTCAATACTTCCTTTTTTGAAAAGTATTAGTTTAAAAACGCACTTTGAAAGCATCGTTCGTGGGGTTTTGGATAGTCGTGACTTTGTTTATTACGGACTCTTTGTTTTGACCTTTCTTTATCTCAATATCTTCACTTTGAATCATCGTAAATGGCGCTGATTTCTTATCCTTTTTATGAACTTTTCCCATCGTACTAAAATTATCCGGCTCTCTTACTTGTTTATGATTCTCATCATCGGCATTGTCGTGATGGGCGGTTATATTTCCAGCCGGCATTTTTTCCGCGTTGATCTCACTCAGAATCAGGAATTTGCCATCAGCGAAACGAGCAAAGAGATCATGGGTACTCTGGATGACATTGTGACGGTAAAAGTCTTTTTTTCGAAGGAGCTCCCGCCTAATTTGATTGTGGTGCGCCAGTATATGGAAGATATTTTGCAGGAACTTTCTTCTTATGCCGGGAACAATCTGAATGTTCGGTTTGTGGATCCCTCTCAGGAAAGTAGTGCCGAAGAAGCACGTTTGCTGGGCATTCCTCCGGTGCGTATGAATATTTTAACCAAAGATAAATTCGAGGTTAAAAACGGGTTTTTGGGTGTGGCTTTGATGTACGGCGGGCAACATGAGGTACTGCCTATCGTTCAGGACACCCGCAATATTGAATACGATTTGATTTCCGCGATCAAAAAATTGACCAGCCCCGAGGTCCGTCGTATCGGGTTTTTAACCGGACACAACGAATATTCCATCAAATCCCGATTTATCGGAAGTACCGGAGATTCTTATTCTTTGGCCGCCGAGGCATTGGGAAAGAACTATAAAGTGACTGTGGTTTCCGCCGATAGCAGTCGCGATCTTGAGGCCATCGACACACTTGTTGTTGGGGGTGCCGAAAGCGTTTTTATGGAACACGAAAAGATTGTTCTCGATCAGTATTTAATGAAAGGCGGTAATCTTGTTTTTTTGTTGGACGGCACGCTTGTGCAGGACTTTCTGGAGGCACAGCCTCTTGACCTCAATCTGGATGATTTATTGGAGCAATACGGGGTTCGTATTGAGCCTTATTTTGCTTTGGATCATTTGAACGAAACGGCTTCTTTTGAACAGGGGCTCATCGAGTTGGTCATTCCTTATCCTTTTTGGGTCAAAGCGATTTCAGACAATTTCGACAAAATAAGTCCTATTGTCAGCAAACTCGATGTCCTTGTTTTTCCGTGGGTGAGTCCTTTGTTTGTTTTTGAAAAAGAGGGGATTAAAACACGTCCGCTCGTTAGTACTTCCGCGGAGGCGTGGGTAAGACAATATCCTTTTAATCTGGACCCCAATGCCGAAATTGTCAGTACGGGGAAGGCACAACAGTATCCTCTGGCGGTTCTGTCGGAAGGCACATTTGTCAGTCCTTATGGTGATCAAAAGTTCTCTAAATTGCGAAATTCTTTTGAGGATTTTGCGTTTGAATCGAATCAAAAAGGGCGTGTTCTTGTTGCGGGGAATTCGCGTTTTTTAACGGATCGTATGGTTCAGCAATACAAACAGAATCTCGACTTCTTTTTGAACGCGATCGACTATCTGACTTTGGATGAAACCCTGATCGGCATTCGCTCCAAGGTTGTTATGGATCGTCCCTTGGCTGAGCTCAATGATTACGAGCATCAGATCATTAAATTCGCGGGAGTCTTTTTGGTCCCCATTTTGGTCATCATTTACGGGTTGACCGGTGCCGTTGAACGCAAGCGTAAGAAAAATATTTTATAGCCCTTTGGAATGCATTTTTTTATTGAAAATTACAGGCAATTTGTGGATATTCTTAAAAAAATAGGGGCGTTAAAAATAGCGCTCATTGTTTTTGGGGTGCTTGTCTTGTTCATTCTGATCGTCGAGAAACCGGGCAGTTCTTCCATGGATAAAATCGTTCAGGGGCAACCCCTTTTGTTTCCCCGTTTTTCCGTTGAGATGATCACTCATATCACCATCACTCCTTCCGAAGCCTCTTTTCCCCCTATCGCGTTGCGACATGTGGATGAAAAATGGTTCGTAGACGATTATGTGGCTGATGCCGAGCGCGTGGCCGGTTTGCTTTACACACTTGAGAATTTAAAAAAAGAAAGCGTCGTTTCTAACAACCCTTCCAGGCAATTGCTTTTTGGCGCGGATTCCGTTTCCGGTACTTCCGTCCAAATCTGGAAAAACTCAAAAGAACTCATTCATTTTTATGCGGGTAAGCCCACCGAAACAGAAAGCCAGTATCTACGTCTTGATGGTGATAACGAGGTACTTCAGGTCACTCCTGCCATGACCCCCTTTCTCAATCTTTCTGTGGAAGCGTGGCAAGGTAAGCCAGGGATCTGATTTTATTCTATTCTCTGCATCAGTTCTTCGCTGATGTCAAAATTGCCGGAAACATCGCTCACGTCCGGGTCTTCTTCAATCGCGTCCATCAGTTCCAGTATTTTTTTTGCGGTGATTTCGTCTTCAATCTTTATTGTGTTTTTCGGAACGAAAAGTACTTCCGCTTTATCGGCTTTGTATCCCGCTTTTTCCAGTTTTTCGTTGATTGCGGTCAATTGATTGGGTTCAGTGTAGATTTCGATATTGTTTCCTTCCGAGAAAATATCACTGGCACCGGCATCGATTGCGGCCAGTTCAGCATCATCTTTTTGCGAAGTTTCGTTGATACTCAGGGTAATGACCCCCCTTCGTTCAAACAAATAAGCCACACTCCCGGAAGTGCCCAAACCGCCTCCTTTTTTATTGAAGACCGTACGGATATTCGTTAAGGTGCGGTTTTTGTTGTCAGTAAGACAAACTACCATGATCGCCACTCCCGCCTGTCCGTACCCTTCATAAATGACTTCATGGATTTCTTCGGCGTCCTTCAATTCGCCAGAACCTCGTTTGATAGCCCGTTCGATGTTCGCGTTGGGAACATTTTCCCTTTTCGCGTTTTCAATTGTTAATCGCAAGGTAGGATTCATGTTCGGATCGCCACCGCCATCCCGTGTCGCCATGGTGATCAAATTGGCGTGACGCGTAAAAATCTTGCCGCGTTTCGCGTCAGCCGCTCCTTTTTTATGTTTGATCGAATGCCATTTACTATGTCCACTCATTTAAAAGACAATTAACAATTAAGATCTAACACTCAACAGTATAGCAGGTGTTTTGCCTTGGGTTAAATGTCGATGGCCAAATAATCAATCGTCAGACGATTAGTTTGTGAAGGGGAGTAATGCCATGTGGCGTGCCCGTTTGATCGCGCGAGCCAGTTTCTTTTGGTGTTGCAGGCATACTCCGGTGTAGTAATGGTTCTTTATTTTCTGAAAACCATCCAAGAAATGTTTTAGCACCGGCAAATTTTTGTAGTCAATTTCATCAAATTGATTGGTGCAAAACGTACAGCGGCGTTGGCCTACAGGATGTTTTTGATTGGTTGAAAATATATTTTGCTTGCTCATGGTGTTCTTTGATTACAAATTATAAATTGAGGTCTCCTCCTCCAATGATTTCATCCAGTTTTTTATCCAAAGCTTCTTCATCAATGGCTTTCGGGGCTTCCTTTGGTTTTTTAACTTCGCTGATGATAGGCGCCTGTTCTTTTCGGGGAGTATAAGACGCGTTTCTTTCTCTTTCCGGTGTGTGCCTTCTTCGATTGCCGTCTCTATCCTTTGCCTCCGGTTTTACCGCTTCTTCTTTAAAGCGGGTATAGGTGTATCCTTCAGCGAGACTGATGATGATGTGTCTAAGAATATCCACATCAATACGCAGGTGTTCATCGATCGCTTTCAATGCTTCCCCCGGGATTTCCATGTTAAAAACAACATAGATTCCTTCTTTGTGCTTTTTAATGCGATACGCCAGTTTTTGCTTATCCCAAATATCCGTCATGGTGAGTACGCCTCCATTTTCCGTGATGAAATCCTCAAATTCCTTCAGTTTTTTCTTGAGTTTGGATTCCAGAAGTTCGGGATGAGCGATGAGCATCAATTCGTAAGAACGACGTTCTGACACTTTTACTTCCGGTGCCTCAGTGGTTTTTTTGGCCATGGTGTATATCTTTTATGGACTAAGCGGTTCCGCGCCTATGGCGGGGAACAAAAGCTCATTTATTTTACAGACTTTTTATTCCGATGCAAGTTTTTATGGTTGTTAGGGGGGCGAAAAGTATTGACATATATTTAAGAAAATGATATAAAATACTAAGTCTGCTTTGGAATATGGCTTCGGAACGGATTTACAGTAATTTTATTTATGGCTTTAAAAAAATCTCCCCCGATTTCACAGACCAATATCAACCTCCGTGCGCATCATTTGTTCACGCTTTTGCAGCTTCATTATTGTGGAGCACACCGTTCCCGTGTTCAGGAGCTTTTTTTTAGGGTTTTTAAGCGCAGTCAATTCAAAAAAATGGGCTATCCGGACAGTCGGGGTTTTGCGGATCACATGGTGGATTCCATGTTACTGATACTAAAAGGCCAAGTGGCGCAGGCCACTATTGTTGCTACCCGTGATGCGGTTTGCCAGGCCTGTCCACAAAAGCGCGATGGTCATTGCCATGTGATGGGTCGCGATTACAGCGATGCGTTTTTATCGATGGCGGATGAAGCCGTTATCCGGAATTCGAATGGTGTGTTGGAGGTCGGAAAACCGTATCCACCGAAATATTTTATCGAAAACAGAGCGATTATTGTAGGGGCTCTGATCGTGGCTGGGTTGGAAATGCGTGGAGCCGAAAAATAATGTGTTTTTTCATCATCATTTTTTGTTTCCAATTTCGAATTTCCAGTTTCCATTTTTTGTTGTATCGTTACTGCACTATGGATTTTTTAAATGAACTAAACGACCGGCAGAAGGATGCGGCGGAAGTCATGCAAGGACCTCTTCTTATCGTTGCGGGAGCGGGGAGCGGTAAAACACGCGCATTGACCTATCGTGTGGCGAATGTTATCGCCAAAGGGCTTGCTCAGCCATGGCAGATTTTAGCCGTCACGTTTACCAATAAGGCGGCGGGGGAGATGAGCCATCGCATTCAGTCATTGTTGCAACAGCATTTTGATTTTTCCGAAAAAAATCGTCCGATGATCGGTACTTTCCATTCCATTTGTGTCCGTATTCTTCGACGTCACTTTGAACGGTTGGGGCGTGAGGGAACTTTTGTGATTTACGATACGGATGACACCAAACAACTGATGAGGCGGATCATGAAAGAGAAACAGATCGATGACGATCGCCTCAAGCCGCAAATCGTGCTCGGCATGATTTCTAAGGCCAAAAACGCACTGAAGTCCGCGGATGATTTTAAAACGTGCGCCGGTAATTATTTTGAGAGGCAAGTCGCTGATCTTTTTATGGCTTACCAGGAGCGGCTCCGAAAAAACAATGCCGTCGATTTTGACGATTTGCTTTTTTATACGGTTCAGCTTTTTCGCGAACATTCCGATGTTTTAGACGAATATCAGGAGCGATGGCGTTTTATGAATGTGGATGAATATCAGGATACCAATCATGCTCAGTACGTTCTTATCAAGTTGCTCGCGAGCAAGTACCGTAACATTTGTGTGATCGGCGACAGCGATCAATCCATCTACAGTTTTCGCGGTGCGAACATTCAAAACATTCTGAATTTTGAAAAGGATTATCCCGACGCGAAGCTCATTAAGCTGGAGCAGAATTATCGTTCCACTCAGATTATTTTAGACGTTGCCGACGCTATCATTGCAAAAAACAAATCCCGTAAACCCAAGGTGATGTGGACGAATGAACCGGGAGGGAAGCTCATTGATGTGTGGCATTGTCAGTCGGAGCAGGATGAAACAAAACGTGTGGCCGAAGAGATCAGACGGCTTCATTCCGAGGAAAGCGTTCCTCTCAATCACATCGTCGTTTTGTACCGCACCAATGTTCAGTCGCGCCTGATGGAAGAAATGCTCCTTCGCTATGTGTTGCCTTATAAGGTGATTGGCGGGGTTAAGTTTTACGCGCGTCGCGAGGTAAAAGACCTGCTCGCTTACCTTCGGGCAATTCATAATAACAACGACACCGAAAGCCTGCTTCGCATCATCAACATCCCTTCACGGCGTATCGGTGCCACTGCGATTCAAAAACTCCAAGCGTTCGCGCTCGCGCGTTCCCTCACGCTGTCAGAAGTTTTAGGCCATGTGGAGATGATCAGCGAATTGAGCGCGCGTCAGCAGGAGTCTCTGAAAAGCTTTTGGAAGCAGATGGAGCACTGGCGTTCTCTTAGCCGAACTGTTCCCGTTTCCGAATTGGCGATCAAAGTCATTCACGACATTCAGTACAAGGCCTATCTTATCGATGGGACAGAGGAGGGGGAGATGCGTCATGAAAACGTGATGGAATTTGTTTCGGTTGCCACTAAATACGACGCGCTGGAGGCTGATTTGTCGCTCGCTTCTTTTTTGGAAGAAGTCGCACTGGTGGCGGAAACCGATCAGATCAAAGAGGAGGAGGATGTGGTGACATTGATGACGTTGCACGCGGTGAAAGGACTGGAATACGCTTATGTTTTCATTGTGGGCTGTGAGGAGAATATTTTCCCCCACATGCGTTCTATGTTCGATGAACAACAAATGGAGGAGGAGCGACGGCTCATGTATGTGGGGGTCACGCGTGCCCGAAAGAAGCTCTATTTGCTCGCCGCCAAAGAACGCCGTCTATTCGGTGATTATCAAAAGAATCCCGTGTCCCGTTTTATTCATGACATTCCCAAAAAACTCATAAACGCCGTTGATTTTGATCCTCTATCCGCCTCTGATGATATTGATTTTGAAATCGATCAGAACGCCGATACCGATTCCTTTCGTTTGTCCGCTGAAGAGCGCTTTAAAGACGGGGAAAAGATCCGTCACACTGTTTTTGG
>PFOK01000069.1:12208-13573 GCA_002792495.1 Candidatus Peregrinibacteria bacterium CG_4_10_14_0_2_um_filter_43_11
GGGGTTATTACCGACAAGGATGAGCCGTACACCGCTACCGCACTCAAGAATGTGGTAAAGAATATTGAACACGCCACTAATCCTGATTGATAGTGCATAACGCCTGAATTAACGCGCATCCACTTTTGTGGGTCGCGGTTGAATGACTGGTTGGGCACTTTTAACGACGAAGAGGTGAGCATGACACATGATCTTGATGTGATTAGGCAAGCGATAGAAGAACGAGACGCAGCAATACAGGCATGCAGCGACCTTGCGAATGAAATGATTTACCACGGCAACAGCGTGGGGTGGTGGTATTCAAAAGCTACGGCATACCGGAGCGCTATCGACGAATGCTGGAAAGCGCTCGGCGAGGCAGGAATTAAAGCTGATGGGGAGACGCACGTTGCAGATGCGATACGGCAACTGGCGGCGCGCTCTAACGCATGATACACCCCGCAACAAGCATCTAAAGGAGAATTGAAATGATAGACGTAATGACAGTGAAGAGGCTTGCTACGCAGTTCGGATTATCAGACATTCTTGAGTGCGAGTACAGCAACATTGGTCGTGCAGATAATTTAATCAAATTTGCCAATGCGGTTGCAGCACATCAGCGCGAGATTGATGCAGCTATTTGCTTCGCGGAATCTGACAAAGCATACAAGCTAAAAGGCACGAACGATTGGAGTTCGTACATCGAAGGAATGAGTGACGGAGCTGATGAGTGTGGTGAGTTAATTAAAGCTAAAGGAGAATAGCACATGTTACCAGATGGATTGTTTGCTGCTATGGTTGGTGCAATAGTAGTCATAACTGCCGTAGTTGTATCACTCGCATGGTGGCTGATGCCAAAACTCTGGGCATGGCTTATGCCAATCATTCACGCTGCTACAGCGTAAGGAGAATTGAAATGGACATTAAAGTATTAGAGGTAGTTGAGCTTGCAAAAAGCTGTGGCGCTATAGTAGGTGTCAAGCACATACTGGACACAGCTAAAGAAATGGTGCACTTCACGCCGGAAGAGCTAGTAGATTTCTTTGAATTGGCAAAGAGACAGCAGAAGTACCGTGATGCCTCTATTTGCTTCATGGAAGCAAAAAAAGAATTAAAAACCACTAGCAACTGGACTGCGTACAAAGAAGGACTCTGCGATGGAGTTAATGCGTGTGGCAAACTAATTGGAGCACAGGGAGAATCCAAATGAAAGCACTATCAGCATTCGAGCAAGCCGCACTGCAAACTGAAGTGGCAGAACTCAAAGAAGAGCGCAATCGCCTGCGAACAGTATATTGGGAATCCCGCGCAGTACTTCGCTACAACGGGAACGGGAGACCGCGCTGGAAGTGTTCCACCATCATTGACTGGATTCAACGGCAGGAG
>PFOK01000163.1 GCA_002792495.1 Candidatus Peregrinibacteria bacterium CG_4_10_14_0_2_um_filter_43_11
TTCAAAAGATGTTTAATATACTAAAACAACAAGGAAAACCGAAGTTTGGCAGAGAATTACGGTAACCGTTTATTTTTATCTACTGCGGATTAACTGCCTGAATGTTCCAGATCCATAAAAACAGTGAAAGGATGCGAAAAAAGACATTAAAACTCCAGTTGGATACCAACCGGACAATGATCCGACCCCATGACCTCAGGCAAAATAAAAGCGCCTTTAAGATGTTTTTTTAGCTCTTTTTGAACAAAAAAATAATCAATCCTCCAGCCGACATTCCGGTCGCGAGCACGGGTTTTAAAATCCCACCAGCTATAAAGTTCGGGTTCGGGATGAAATTCACGCAAAGAATCCACATAATCATGAGCAATAATCCGGTCAATCCACGCACGCTCAATGGGAAGAAACCCGGAAACCCCTTCGTTTTGCTTAGGATGAGCCAAATCGATGGCGGTGTGTGCCGTGTTCACGTCTCCGCAAAAAACAATTTTTTTACCCTTTTTCTTCAAATCATCAATGGTTTTCAGAAAAACCTCATAAAACTCAAGCTTATAATTCAGCCGCTCACCATTCTTTTTCCCGTTGGGAAAATAAACATTAAAAAGGATGAATTCCCGAAATTCCGTCATCACCACCCTCCCCTCCCGATCGAATTTTTCGATCCCGAACCCCGTCTCAACGCAAATCGGTTTCTCCTTACTAAAGGTGACAACACCACTATATCCCTTTTTGACCGTAGAAGAATGCCAATACGAATAATAATGATCGTGATTAAGAACGTCGGGGCCAAGTTGTTCAGGGCACGCCTTTGTCTCTTGAAGGCATAAAACATCCGGCTGAACATGGTCAAGCCACTCTAAAAATCCCTTGCGCAAAACCGCGCGAATTCCATTAACGTTCCAACTAAAAAGAGTGAAAGATTTAGACATAAAACAAAGAATAATGTAGCAAAACCACAATACAATAAAACGTAAGGACGCGCCATTCAGCCGTCGTAGCTAAAGCCACTTTGGAGAAATCAGCCAGTACATCCTCAAAAACGAACACAAAAAAGAGGGCGGTTCGTAATGCCGGGGGGTGATTATCTACGGATGATTTAACTCTGACTCGTAATCACCATGGCATTATCTACGACCGAGACTCATTGTACAGAAAAATTTTAAAAAAGCAAGCTTTTTATTAAAAATAGGTAGTATAAACTACAAAAGGAGTGAATAATCCATTGATATCAAGAATAAAGCTTGTTAGTATGGAGCATTACTATTTAATAAAACGATTATGACGAGTAAAAAAGATGATCTGGTGATCCGGCAGGGGTGGGCACTGAAAAATCTAAATCTGTACGAAAACATTCCGGAGGAGGAATTTTGTACCATTGCCCCGAACGCAACCGATAAAAAATATGAAAAAAATGCCCACGTGTACACCCCTCATGAACCGGATGGAAGAATTTATATGGTACACCGGGGGGAAGTGATTTTATACCACGCAAAAGAAGGTAAGCGCTCAGTGTTTGATACTCTGGGGCCGGGAAGTGTTTTTGGATCATTCGATCCGGAAAATCCCACCCCAAACCACTTCGCGGTAACCACCAAAGAAACAATCTTGTGCACTACCCCTGTGGAAGAATTCCTGAAAATCATATCTCACCACCCGGAAGCCATGCTGCGACTCATGCAAAAAATGGCCATTCGCATTCACGACTACGAACAAAAGATTAAAAACAACATCGAAGTCGCCAGCGAAAGGGTGTACCAGGAACTTTCACGCTTGAAAGAGAAAAAACAGCGCAGTATTTCCGGACGCACCATGCCCATTCCCCTGCAGGCCACCCACGAACAAATCGCCGAATTGACGAATTTGAACCGCGTGACTGTAACGCGATCGATTCAGCAGTTAAAAAAACAAGGACTGATTCGGATAGAAAAAGGAACAGGGATTATTGAATTAATCGGCTAAAAAATTTGTAAGTTCCGGAGGGATAGCAATCTCATCGGATTGACGACACCACGCCAGAACGGCACTACGAACCGCTACAACCCACTGAGCCCAAACACGACGGGATTCTATTACGCCGGTTTCGGGACGTTGGATTTGATCGAGAGGAGCCACCAAACGGAAAACTCCGCTGACATCTTTATGGCAACCGGGCGCTAACAAAGAGCGCCCAACATCCTCCCGAAAGTCTCCGCTTTCTGGCTGGGGGGTAAGGGTGACACAATAATTATTGATGGGCATGCCTTTTAAAATTAATTCTAAAAAGGAAGCTATTAAAACATGATTGATTAAATTATGCAAATAAAATTGTGAGACGGTCAATCAATTCATATTTGAAAAATAGCGTTTACCTTCACCGGTAAATCATTACAATAAAAGTAAATACAATTAACTAAACGGCTATGGTCACTATTCATTTAAATGGCAAGGATTATCAGGTAAACGAAAATAGCGATGAACCTTTGATGCGCCAACTGACCAGCCAAGGGGCACAAATAGTGGGTGCGTGCGGAGGTGCCGGTATTTGCATGACCTGCGCTTTTAAAGTGATTGAAGGGGAATTTACCGAAAAAACAGACACCGAAGAAATGATGGATTTACCCGAAAATCAACGCCTTGCATGCCAATGCAAACCCAAAACGGATGGAGAAATTGAGCTTATTTATTAATTTCTAATTGATCTAATTAACCCAATTGACCTAAACAAATCCTAATATCTAAATTCTAAACAATCTCGAACGACCAAAATAACAATGGTCAAAACCTATCTTTAGAATCCAAATGGAATCACTTCCCCAAAGAAAAGCCTTAGGCTTGTGATTTGGAAATTAGAATTTTGGATTTGTTTAGTGCTTATACCAATTTGACTTAAAAATCATACTATTGGCTAATTTCTTTTTTTCTTCTACTGTGTTAACAAAGCTTATTTACATCTGTAAATTTCA
>PFOK01000136.1 GCA_002792495.1 Candidatus Peregrinibacteria bacterium CG_4_10_14_0_2_um_filter_43_11
AAATTTTATTTTCATGTCTCTATTCTACACATATTCGTTTCTTATTGCAAATTAGTATAAGTTTCCTCCATTAAATCAATGTTTCTCATGGGTGGTTTTTTTATCGGAAATAATTTCACCATTGCGAATCTGAATGATTCGTTTGGCGTGCTGAGCCACATCGTATTCGTGCGTGATCAAAATAATCGTGCGCCCCTGTTCGTTGAGTTCCTTAAACGTGTCGAGCACGATTTCACCGGTTTTTGTATCCAAATTCCCCGTCGGTTCGTCCGCCAGAATAAGCGAGGGTCTATTCACAAGGGCCCGGGCGATGGCAACACGTTGCATTTGTCCTCCGGAAAGTTGATTGGATAAATTGTGAAATTTGGATGCTTCAAGACCCGCGTTTTTGAGCGCTTCCATCGCCCTTTTTTCCCGTTCCGCTTTGGGCACATCCGCGTATACCAGGGGCAGTTCCACATTGCGTAATGCAGTCGCTCGGGAAAGCAGATTGAAAGACTGAAAGACAAACCCTATCTTCCCTTGTCGAATGCCGGCCAGTTCATCGTCGGAAAAACCGGAGATATCCTTACCATCCAAAATATAAGAACCCGAAGTCGGTTGATCGAGTGCTCCCAATAAATGCATCAACGTGGATTTTCCGCTTCCCGATGGCCCCATGATCGCGACAAACTCTCCATCTTTGATGGAAAAAGAGGCTTCTTTAAGGGCTATCACTTTCACTTCGCCGGTTTGGTAAACCTTACTGAGTTTAATGCATTCAATCATGATGGTGTTTCAACGGTTAACGTGCTCTAAATGATCCTCCTCCACCTCCAGTTCCGCCGAGCCCCTGAAGAATATTCCGACTGCCGGACGCGGCAGGTTGCGCGGATGCCGCAGGGGGATTTATCACTTGAGTGATCACTTCATCCCCTTCCTGAAGACCGCCGGTTATCTCAGTCGAAGTATCATTCGAAGCTCCTACGGTGACAGGAACAGAAACCGATTGCCCCTCCTTGAGCACATCCACCGTAGTCATGTTATTCGATTGAAATTTAACAGCGCTGCCGGGAACCAAAAGCACATCCGTGAGCGCCTGAGTGATGATACCGGCCGAGAGATTCATGCCGGATTTAATACGATCATCCTGTGTGTCGAAAGCGATCTTGATGTTATAAGAAACAACCCCTTGTGACATGGTTCCCAGGGTATCCATTTCACTCACAGTACCTGTAATGGTCAGTCCTTCAATCGCGTCAAAGGTGATCGTCACCTTCTGGCCAACCGCCACTTTAGCGACATCGACTTCGTTTAAAGAAACGGTCGCGACGTGCTGTTTGGTAATGAGGGTTGCTATCGACTCTCCCGAGCTCACATTATCCCCTTTTTTAAGGGCGGAGGCGGTTATGATGCCCTTAAAAGGGGCGCGAATAGTGTAATCCGCCAGTTTTTCAGCGGCGTCCGCGACCGAATTTTGGCGTTGCTTGATGGTGAGTTCCTGAGAACGGATATCCAGAATATCAGTCCCGTTTTTAAGATTGGTCAAAGAGGCTTGCCTTTCTTTAATGTTGGCTTCGGCCGCTGCCAGATCCAGTGGATTGTTTTGTTTCATTTCCTTAAGACTGCGTTCGGCATCCGTAAACGCTTCTTTTGCGTTCTGAATACTTCGCAGAGTAGCGGTTAAATTGGTGATGTGAGTATTGGATTTTGTTGTGTATCCACTCAGGTCTATCTGATAATTTTTAATCGTCGTGAATACGTTCAAATTGTGAGTGTTGCGGTACTCCACCCAATAATCCATTACATTGGTTTCGCTTTTTACCGCGTTTGCGATTTTTTTGACGGCAGTCAATGTTTGATTCAGCAATGTTTCAACGGTTGCCGGACTGGCCTCACGGGTGATGTTTTTATAGGCATTGAAATTGGGATCATAAGCTGTTTTTGCCGTGTTATAGGCCGCTTTTGCATCATCAAAAAAACGGGAAAGCTGATTGCTCTGATCCTCATCATTGGCCAAAAAGCTATTCAGGAGTACGCTCGCATTGGGCTGATCAGAAGAAGTGGTGGGTTCATTGTCACTGATGTCGTTGCTATACAGCACGCTGTATATCCCCTCCATGATATTCGGCAAATCCAAAAAAACCTGACTGATGATATTGTACGAATCGTCGTAAGCATTGGCCAAATCCTGCTCGGCATCGGTTTTTGCTTTATTCGCCTTGTCTTCATCGTTCGCTTGCGAGAGTTTGAGTTTTTCCAGGCTCACCTGAGCGTTTTTCAAAGCATTTTCAGATTGCAATAGTTCATAAGCGGTGGCAGGTTGTTTTAACTTTTCAAGCGAAAGCTTCGCGCTTTCCAAATTGATCTGCGCGTCACGATAAGTTTTGTACGCATCCTTGGTATTGAGTGTGACCAGCGCGGCATTGGCTTTCACTTCGTCACCGTTTTTAAAGTTGATTTTCAACACATCACCGGAGGCTTTGGACTTGACCTCCACTTGGTTGGAGCTTTCCACCTGTCCATTGCCAAAAACCGCCACCACCAGCGTTCCTTTTTGAGCCGGTGTGGTGACATAACGCACAGTATCTCCTTTTGGGGCGATCATCTTCCAGCCTCCATAAACAACCAAAATGAGGATGACCAAAAGAAGCGCGCTTGTCTTTTTATGGGTTTTCGCAAACGCGAGAAAATTTGAAATCATAAATGGGGTTTATTTAGCGCTATCTTTATTAATACTTCTTTTCCGGTGTGTTTATTTCACTTTTTTCCTCCTTAAATAAACGGAAGCAAATGATTGGTGTTAACCACTCATTGTTTTTGATGAGCCAACTCATACCAATTTGACTTAAAAATCATACTATTGGCTAATTTCTTTTTTTCTTCTACTGTGTTAACAAAGCTTATTTACATCTGTAAATTTCACTTTT
>PFOK01000052.1 GCA_002792495.1 Candidatus Peregrinibacteria bacterium CG_4_10_14_0_2_um_filter_43_11
GCTTCGCCGTATCAGGGGGAGACCCCCCTGAAACCCCCCGGATAAGGTAGACTGCGGCAAAGACCGCAGTGTGAGTTATTTATTTATTTAATTTTTACCCATTAACTTGTTATAAGAACCCGAATTCTGTTTACATAATTGTTGGATTATGGTAATTTGATATACCTTAATGCCTATTTGCATTATGCGTTCCTCCCCCCATCAATCATCGGATGAAACAGGGCGACAACCCATTGGCCATACTGAGTTATCTCCTATTATTATGTATTTCTTAGGACGTATCCGTGAATCTGGAGCTGCCCAACATGTATTGGCTACTCGCCAATGTGCACGTTGGATTATTGCTGATACAATTTTACAAAAGCAATATAACATTACTTTAGCAAAGTTTTTAGAGACCTTATATATAGCAGAAGAGAAAAGTATTGGCGATTTAGCCTATATACTTGCCGTTATTGTTGCCGCTCATGTGAATAATGATGAATTCCCGCGATGGCTGGCAGAAGCAGAAAATGAGCTCGATCTATTATTGGCTCGTACAACCAAAAGTGTGGCGACACGAAGGCAGTGTATTCATGCAGCGTTAGAAGGAACCCCCTTTCATGCCGATACTTGCACTTTTTCGCTACGACGTTTTTTAACAAAAATTTCCAGAAATGCTGTAAAAAATGTTTTAAGTCTCCTTGGCATTTCTGTGCGCTCTCCAAAAAAAGCTGCAGGTGCAAAAGGAGCAAAATCAAAGAAGAGAGCGCAGGGAATAGAACGATTAAAAAAAGACCCAAATGCGCTGAAAAATAATTGGCACTATTTAACCTCCGATGAAAAAAACACACTAAGAGCAAAATTGAAAGCGGCCATGACCGATGAACGACGTAGGGAGTGTGGTGAACTTTTAAGAGGGTTTTCTGACCAACCGGGTCATCGAAAGGCAATTGAACAAGGGTGGACGGAAGAGGCTCGAAAGGCTCAGTCAGAAAGGATGATTGTACTTGCTAACTCATCTGATCGATGGACGAAAGGGGCTCGGGCGGCTCAGTCAGAACGGATGAAAGCCAAAGCTCCACCTCGGGATGAAAGCGGAAAATTTGTTTCTGCAGCTAAAAATATTCAATAACATCGTTTTTTCTATTCCTGTTCTTCTTTAAAAAAACCTCTCTCCGGCAGGACACCATGAGCGAAGTCGAATGGCGGTGTCTGTTTGAAAATATCCGAACGGAACTCTTCGGGCTCGGCTGGCGGAATTCCCCACACCCCCCCTTCCGCCCGCCTCGCCTTGAACCGGAGCAGAAAGGACGATTTCAAGTTTTTCTTTGGCGGCAATTCTTAATCCTTAATAATCTCCTCAACAGTCGCGTCAGCGAATATTTTCATAGTGTCAAATATTTTGAGATTTTTGTGACTAGGAATGAGAAGCTGCAAATCTGTGCAAGCCAGAATGACGCAATCCAAACCCTTGCCTTCAAACTCATTGATAATACTGATCAGTTCCTCGCGATCTCTATTTTTCTGTTGTCCAAGAACAAGGTTTAGAATAAATTTACCCATTCTGGCTTGCTGAAGTTCGTTCGGGGTAAGATATTCAATTCCGTTTTCGGCAAAAGTATTTTCGTAAAGTTTATTTTTAATCGTTGCCGAAGTTGAGACAATGCCAACTTTGTTCATATTTTCTCGTTTGAGAAATTTAACAGTTTCTTCAACAATGCTCAAAACGGGAACATTCACAGAATCCAGAATCTGTTTTATGAATACATGGAGCGAATTACAAGGCATAACGATAAAATCTGCGCCTGCTTTTTCAAGTTTTTGAGCTTCTGCCGTGAGATATGGGATATATCGCTCCATGCCCTCACTTCTCAAAATCAAATCTTCTTCAATTTGATAAGGAAGTGGAACACTTGAAATAATAATTGGAGGCCTTGCCGTTTTATCTTTTTTGGCGCACGAAAAAACAAGGTCGAGATAAAACTCGGAAGTTGTCTCTGACCCTAAACCACCAATTATTCCAACTGTTTTCATAATTTCATTTTATCAAATTTCGGTCGCGTTTTCGAGGTGTCGTAGATAATTGTAAGTTCTTGTATTTTGCCCTCGGCAGTAAATTTGAAAATATCAACACAATCAAAAGACACGGGTGAACCGTCAGACAAAGTCCAGTCGTATAAGAAATTCGCCGCTCCCTTTGAACTGTTATCGCCTACAAAAATATCTTTTAGAGTAATCACTGATTTACTCGTATCTTTGAATAGGTCTTTGTAAAATTTCTCTGCTTCAACTGCGCCATACAAAGGAGAGTGGACAACAGCTTTAGGCGCAAACAAACTGATTAGATTTTCGTAATCCGCTTTTTCCAATGCCCCAAGATATTTTTTAATAGTTTCTTTTAGCTCCATATTATTTCAGTAAATCCTCGATAGAAACGCCAAGGGCTTTCGCAATTTTCTCCATCATAAGAACAGAAGGTGTTTTAATAACTCCGCTTTCAATTTTGGTAAATGTCGTATATTTCACACCTGACTTTTTGGCAAAATCCTCTTGCGAAAGCACCGTCTTTGAGCGGTATTTTTTGATATTCTCGCCAATATTTGGTTCGGTTACCATACTTGCAGTATCTTGATAGTATTAAAATGATTTGATACACTATCGGTATCATACTATCAAAAATTATGACTTATTTCAATTCCGAAAAGAAAAGCTCGCTTTTGGCCTTACTGAATTCAGAACGGCTTGAAATTTCCACGAAAAACGGCGGGCGAGCCAATGACTTCATTTCCTAATTGGCGGAGAGACAGGGATATTCTCACGTGCTCGTCTCCTCTGGCTGTGATATAGCTGAACAATTATAAATTTGCATAATATAAAAATATAAAATATAATGGAGGCATATCACATAACAAAAACAAATATGGCTTATT
>PFOK01000119.1 GCA_002792495.1 Candidatus Peregrinibacteria bacterium CG_4_10_14_0_2_um_filter_43_11
AAGTAACTGAGAGAGATTACTGTTTCACACAGGAATGACGAATGAGGATCTATTCCTCCAAGTACCCCCCAACTTGCAAATCCCAAAGTTTTTTATAAAGTCCTGTTTCTTGCGAAATCAAATCGGCGTGTGCCCCCTCCTCCACCACCTGACCGTCCTGAAGCACCAAGATCCGATCCATTTTCATGATGGTGGAGAGACGATGCGCAATGACCAAAGTGGTCTTGTTTTTCATCAGATTAAAAAGAGCCTTCTGAATCAACGCCTCAGATTCCGAATCCAAACTGCTCGTGGCCTCATCCAAAACCAGAATGGGCGTGTTGGCAAGAATCGCCCGGGCGATGGCAACACGCTGACGCTCTCCGCCGGAAAGTTTAATACCACGCTCCCCTACATAGGTTTTATATTGTTTAGGCGATTTTATGATGAACTCATGACAATGCGCAAGCTTAGCGGCGGCAAAAACTTCCTCGTCTGATGACTCACGATTGCCATAGCGGATGTTTTCCATTAACGTGCGATGAAAGAGGATGGGATCCTGTGGCACAAAACTAACCTGAGAACGCAGGCTTTCCTGAGTCACCTTTTTAACATTCTGATTATCGATCAAAATATTTCCTTCCGCTATATCGTGCAAACGCAGTAATAGTTTTGTAATAGTACTCTTGCCTCCACCGGAAGGACCGATCAACGCGACCTTTTCTCCGGGTTTAATGCGAAAACTCAAATCACGGATAACATCATTCCCTTTGGGATAAGAAAAAGACACATTGTTAAACTCAATTTTACCGCGTGTGATGACAATGGGCTTTACCTTTGCGTAATCCCGAATCTCATGTTTTTGATTCAAAATCACAATCATTTCCTCCGCATTAGCCACCTGCTCATACACCTCACGAATGATTCTGCCGAATGCCCAAAGTCTTCCAAAAAGATCAATGAGGTACGCCTGAATCCACACAAAATCCCCGACAGTAAGAAGCCCTTGGCGCCAGAATCGAATCGCGAAATAGAAAAGCGCGAACTCCAAAAAAACCATGAGTAGTGTCTGAATCGATTCAGCAATCTGCCCCAAATCCCATGTAAGACGCGTTTTCCGAAACCAATCCTCGGTAACCTGTTTAAAGCGGGAAGTTTCATATTCAAGACTGGAAAAAAGTTTAACATTGGCATTATTGGTAATGGTGTCTGCCAGCGAAGCGGAAACACGGGTATCCGCACGTGCCCGGGCGAAATCATACTTCAATTTATAAATCGAAAACCAATAGTTGAACGTCAAAAAAACAATGGTCCAACCTAACATTACCAAACCGATAATTGGATGAAGCCAAAACAAAACGGCAAAAATAATACCAACCTTTAAAATCAAAGGAATTAAGTCATATAAAATTTTATCGATTACAACTTCGAAAGAATGCGTCAAACGACTTACTTTTTTTACCAAAGAACCGACAAAATTATTACTGAAAAAGTGATACGAATGCCGATGCAGGTACTCAAACGATTCATCGGAAATATTCGCCATAATGCGCCCATAAAAATAAGAGGCGGTAAAATTCATGATGCGCCAGAAAAGCCATTGCCCAGCGTTGAGGGCAAAAATAATCATAATGACGTGAACCAGTTTTGCTGAAATAGAAGTCACATCGTCCCCGGAAGTCAACGCATCAAAAAAGAGTTTATAAAAATAAGGAATGGCCAAAGAAAGCAACGTTGCAAAAATCAACGAAACAACAATGATCATGGCAAAAAGCCTGTATTGCTTGATATTCCTCCAGTAAAGCCCGAATATGCGCTTGGTATTTGCCTTCATAAATTCAACTGAAATATTATTTTTAGTTTAACACTCGGTTTAAAACGTAGAAAATCAATTTTTGTTACAAAAAACTTTTAGAAAAATATGTCAATATACTTCGCAAAAAGGAAAAATTTTGTTAAAATAGTCAAACTCTCAATATCTCAATTTAAACAACCGAATTCGTAATTAATACTTCATGTCTGATTTTCAAAACATACTCATTCTTATGATAGTGATATGGACAGCCGGAAGAATATTCCAATACATCAAACTGCCTGTTGTTTTTGGTGAACTATTGGGAGGGCTTTTGGTGGGGCCAATGGTGCTCGGATTGGTGAATCCGGATAGTGAAGCCATTAAAGTGATTGCCGAACTGGGTATTTTCTTTCTTATGCTGCATACCGGCCTTGAAACAGACCCAGATGAACTCTTAAAATCATCCAAAAAGGCACTCTTCATCGCACTGGGCGGAGCGCTGTTGCCATTTTTAGGAGGGTATTACGTCGCAATCCTTTTTGGCCAAACCACAATAAGCGCCTTATTCATCGGCATTGGGCTTTCCCTCTCCGCCATCGCGTTAGCCACACGGCTTTTTAAGGATTTTGGAATACTCAATACAAAAGTGGCACACCTAACCCTTGGAGCCGCCGTGATTAATGACATTTTAGGACTCATTTTGTTCTCGATAGTCCTGAACTTGTCCGAAAAAGGAGTTGTCGAATTCATTCCTTTGATAATCATGCTGGGCAAAATCATTCTCTTTTTCGGGATTACCATTTACGGCGGAAGCAAACTGGCCCCCCTGATGAACCGAATCATCTACTTTGGCAACAAAGGATTCACACTCACCCTAATCATCGCGCTTTTAATGGGATTGATCGCGGAAGCAATCGGATTGCATGTGATTATAGGCGCATTTTTGGCGGGACTATTCATTCGCGAAGAAGTGATAGACAAGCGCGTATTCAACAAAATTGAAGACCGTGTGTATGGCCTGAGTTACGGATTCTTTGGGCCGATCTTTTTCGCCAGTCTTGCCTTTCATATTGACCTTACCTCATTTACAACCGCTCCCTTCTTTTTAATGGCTATTTTGGGGGTAGCGATCGGAGGAAAAATCATCGGAAGCGGCACCATCGCCTACTTACTTAAAATCAAGCCACTCGAGTCACTAGCAATTGGCCTCTCCATGAACAACCGAGGGGCAGTAGAACTTATTATTGCTTCAATCGGATTAAGCAAAGGAATCATCGACAAAAATATTTTCTCGATTTTAGTTATAATGGCTTTTTCAACAACCGTTTTTTCCATGCTCACAATGATGCCGATAGCCAAACGATTAAAACAACAGAATAGCTAATCTTTATGCACCGCACTATTTAAAATAAAACCGATAAATCGCCCGCCCCACCACCTGATCGGCACGGCTGTATTTGAGAATAAAGCAATTGTGTCCGGCAAGAGATCTGGGCAGAAAAGACGTCAGCTCAAATCCCATATTCTGAATTTTTTCAATCGTATCCTCCATCAATACATCACGGCCTTCAATGGTTTTAAAAAAGGGCAAAGCAATAACAATAGGCCCCTTGAATTGACTTTCTTTCAACGCTTCAAAAAACCCGATATAAAGCCGTTCCAGATGATGAATGAGCGGACTGTATTCCGCGATTCTATGCTTTCTTTTTTGGGGCGGTCCCAAATAACCTTCGCAAGCAATCGCGTCAAATAGCTTACCCAAAAGAGGTGTAGTGGCATCATGATGAAAAAGATCACTCTTCATCCGTAGCCATTCCATATTTCTTTTTGCTCCCTCAAGCGTTTTCTCGTCAATATCCGACCCCAACATATCGTACCCCATCAACGATCCTTCCATGATCAAAACCCCACCACCGCAAAAAGGATCCCAAATATGCCCCTGTCTTACACCGGTAAGATTAATGAGAATTTGAGCGAGCTTTGGAGGCAACATTCCAACCTGCATGTCACGAAAAGGTTTGTCGTAATCACGCCGACTATACGAGTCGATATCCTGCACAGCCACCACCTCCCCCACAAGCAGGCAAGTGGAGTCTTTGGCCACCAGCAATTCGATACCGTTTTTGCGAAAACCTTTGAACTGCGCCACAGAAATATTTTTGTAATCCTGGTTGGCAAAGCGGGTCTTAAAATTATTCTGTTTAAAAGCCTTTTTGAGCGAGAAAAGAATCTCTCGCAGATGGTTTTGCGGCCAATCGTACACACTCACTCCATACGTCATTTTTTTATCGGAGCACCGCGCGCTTAAAATATCAAAAAGCGTGCCTGAAACCGCCTTAAAATTAACAGAGGTGATCAATTTAGCAACCTTTATAATGCCCCCAAGCTGATCGAGATCGGACTGGGAAAAATCCTCTTTTAAATTAAGGGCAACAAAGTCAGTACCCAAAGCCTTTACATCGGCCACGGGAAAACGAGCAATGAGCTCCGCGAGAGAAAGTTCACGATCTTTACCGAGAATGAAGAGATAGGTTGACATTTTTTATAATTAATGATATTCTACCGACCTTTCCTCCCCATTCCGCTTCCAGCGGTCTGTGGAGGTTTTTGTTTTTTCACGGAAGGATCAACTAGGATACATACTATATCAGTACCAACCTAATTTATCATGAGAACTCCAAATCCGAAATCATATCGCAAGCTACCGGCCTGGCAAGAAGCCAAAAAGGTGGTTTTAAAAATCTGCCAGGCACTTGAAAACTTTCCGAAGGAAGAAATTTATGGATTATCATCCCAAATAAAACGCGCTGCGATATCAGTGGCATCAAACATTGCGGAAGGGAACCAAAGAAGAACAAAGGCGGACAGAATTAGTGTTTTTGGGATAGCCCAAGGGTCATTGGATATAGCAATGTCATTGAGATTTTCAGACAAAAAGAAATATGAAGAAATTCTGGAACTGATAAATAAAAGCGGTTTTTTACTAACCAGATTTATAGACTCCGAAGCAAGACGAAATGATTTGATAAATCCAAGCAAAACCTAATCCTATTAATCCTACCAATCCTATTGATCCCTATTAACTCCACCAATTATGCCCAAAAAAAACGCTAAAAAACACCAAGCCATTATTAATAAAATCAACCGCGCCATTGCCATCATGCTCATCCTTTCAATCGGAGCGATCAGCGGCTACACGATGGGATTTTTCCGTGGAACGCATGTGACATTTCCGGAAATAAAGTCGGTACCGGATATCAACGAAAACGTAGCCACCATTAAACTACTCTCAGCGGAAAACGGAAAAATCAAAGGCGAAATTGCCGGACAGCGTGTGAGAATGGCTTACAGTTCCGAGAACAATTTGGAGCTGGAACCGGGCACATCATTCGAGATCCCGATGAACGAAATCACCCTTAGCTATTATTATCAAACCCGAAACGTGCCGGCAGACGCACTTTTTGTAGCCAGTAAAAAAGGAAAATATTATTACTCGGTTTTCAGCAAATCGGCTTTTGGAATCAGCGAAGAAAACAGAACATATTTCAGCTCGAAAAAAGAAGCGGAAAATCAGGGTTTTAAAGAAAAATAAAATAGTGCCTTGAAAAAAAGAGTGTTTTTTGGTATAATTAAAAGGAAATAAACACAAAAAACATGATTTCACTGCACACCGCCTCCCTTCACAAATATGGACTCAACCGCATTTTTGAATTTGCGAAGGTCGCCGGCTACGACGGAATTGAAATCGGCGTGGAAAAAAGCAATTTCGACACCCAAAATGCCGACTATATAAAACAACTTTCCGAAGAATACAAACTGCCGATAGTGGCTTTGCACATGCCAAAAAATGGAAGTGAAGAAAGTGTGAGACACGTCATCCAAATGGCGGAATATTTGGATTGCCCCGTCGTAGTGATCACCCCACCAAAATTACTGGATTTTAAATTCACACTTTGGCTTAAAAAAGAAACCCCGACTTTAAGGAAGAAAAAAAATATTCAGGTGGCACTAGAAAATGCTTCCGGCGAAACGATCCTCGGGTTTTTACCAAAACACGCACTAAATAATTTAAACGATTTAAAAAAGTTTGGCATGGTCGCCCTGGATACTTCTTCTGCAGCATCCAAAAAATGGGATCTGATGCGCATTTACGGATACCTGAGAAAACTGACTGTTCACATTCACCTGTCCAACGTCTGTCACCACAAAGACTATTCCCTTCCCAATGAAGGCATTTTGCCCCTGGAAAGCTTTTTGAAGAAACTGAAACAGGATAATTACAAAGGAGCAATCAGTATCTTAGTCCGCCCCACCGAGTTGGAAGCGGGAGATGATATGAAGGTGATTAAAAAACTAAAAAAGGTGAAAAGTTTCGTGGAAGAATTCTTTTCTTAACCTCCGACAAACGGCAAAAAGAAAGAAAAATCGAAATGTTTGACTTTTCTATAAAAGCCCATTAAGCTACTTGGGCTTATTAACGTAATACCATGCAGGGAAAAGGCAATAAAAGAAAATGTCATAAAAGACACGGCTTCCAGAAACGAATGGAGACAAAGGGGGGCCAAAAGGTTATTAAACGACGCCGAAGTAAGGGGCGAAAAGAACTTGCTGTCTAAAACAGCGGTATGCTTAGTAAAAAAAATCGCATCTCCGATCGTCACACCATTCAAGGTCTATGGAAGAATGGTAAAATCTATAAAACCCGTCATCTTGTTTTTCGGTTCTTGGAAAAACCCCCGATTTTCTCGGAATTTGCAGTCGCTGTAAGCAAAAAAATCTTTAAAAACGCGGTACAGAGAAATCACCTTCGTCGCCAGATTATGGAGGGGATACGCCCTCATTTAGACGCGCTCGAAAAACAATTTTGGGTCGTTGTCATCCCACGTTCAGATGTCAAAAATGCAAAACCGGAGGAGTTAAAACTTCAAATAAACCAATTCTTTAATTATTTACACAACGATGCAAAATAGATTTCTACGTTTCGCTTTCTTTTTTATCGCCTTTTTGCTGGCTTTTCAGCTATTAAATGGCAGCAAAAACAAAGAAAACACAACAGACGATGTCGTGCTGGCCATTAAATCTAAAATCACCATCGGAAAAGAGGTGGAAGTACGAATCACCAATCGTACGGAAGCCCCGATAACCATCGAAAATAAGTGCCCTAAAAACCCGTTAACGGTGGAGCGCTATGAAAATGGGGAATGGCTGGCAAAAGACGTGACTATTGAAGAAGATCAATGTTCCAACAGTGGAGACATCTTAATAGAACCCCGTAAAACACAAATCGTGCGTTACGGCGCCTGGAATCATGAGCTTTTTGGTGAAGCGGGAAAATACAGGATCAGTCTAAAGACGATATTAAATGAGAAGGAAAAAGCGTTCTCAGGAGAATTCGAAATAGCTCCCCCAGGTGTGCTAAGCAAGGGGTGGCATTATCTTTTTTACCGTCCTATTTTTAACACACTGGTCTTCCTGATTTCGATCATCCCGGGACACAGCTTAGGATGGGCAATCATTCTTTTGACCTTAATCATTAAATTGGTCTTACTTGGGCCAAACCAAAAAGCATTAAGAGCCCAAAAACTGATGCAAAAAATCCAGCCTCAACTGGACGCGCTTAAAACAAAGTATAAAAACGACTCTCAAAAACTCGCCCAAGAAACCATGGCAGTTTGGAAAAAATACAAAGTCAGCCCAATGAGTAGTTGCCTACCCATGATCATTCAGTTCCCTATTTTGATCGCCCTATTTTATGTAGTAAAAGATGGTTTTGATAATATCGACCCAAATTTGCTTTATGACAATCTAAAGAATTTCGATGCTCGCTCCATCAATGTAATGTTTTTGGGTCTTATGGATCTAACACAAAAAAACATCATTGTTCTTCCCGTCTTTGTTGGAGGACTGCAATTCCTGCAAATGCACCTAACCTTCGCAAAGAACAAAGGCGCTACGCAAAAAAACACGGCCAGCCCCATGCCGATGATGAATCAGATGATGAAATATTTTATGCCTATTATGATCGCGGTGTTTACAGCCAGCCTACCTGCTGCCGTTGGTTTTTATTGGGGAACCTCAACCTTATTTGGAGTTATCCAGCAAATCGTTGTCAACAAATCAAAGGATTGATTTGCTCCAAAGTTATTTTCCGATTAGAATTGGTAAGGTCGCCACATCAAACCTAGAAAAACCTATTGCTTAAAATTTAAAATTCAATTGTATGGACTTAGTCATTAAAGAAACTCTTGAAAAACTTTTGGAAGTATTGAAACTTTCTTTTGTGGGCGTAAAAGTAGTAAAAGAAGATGAAAATGCTTATTGCGCTCAAATCGAAACGGAAAACTCGAGCCTTTTGATCGGATGGCACGGCGAAACACTTGCCGCATTACAACATTTGTTAAAATGCCTACTCTGGAAAGGCGGACTCGATAGCAAAGTTCAGGTCATCGTGGATGTGGATCACTACAAACGCCGCCAGGAAGAAAGTGTGATTCGCTTGGCCGAACGCAAGGCAGAAATGGCCATTCAAAGTCAAAAAGAGGTACTACTTCCTCCGATGAGCTCTTATTTTAGACGCAAGGTTCACCTTTATCTCGCCAGTGCCCAGCAATACAAAGATGCTGTGATCACGGAAAGTACCGGCCAAGGCGAAGACCGTCAAATCAAAATCATCCCCAAGTAGATCTTTTCTTGAAGTAACGACTCTACCTACCCCAAACGCGTAATCATAGGGGCTTTTGAGCAAAATAAAAAATTGTGGTAAAATGCTCCCCAAATTTAATTTTTTAAATCATGGCACTTTCTGTAGATTCTCCTTTCGACAACAAAGCATTACAAAGCTATTTTCATGATCCTAATTTTCTGGCTGTTTACGGATCACGCGTTTTTCAGCAAACAGGCGTCGATTCAAGCAGATCAATCGTGGATTTAATAGTCGGGATCAGAAGTACCAGGGAATGGCACAGAAAAAACCTGGCAGAACATCCTCAGGACTACACCGTTCCTGAAAAGAAATTGGGGTTATATTTGATGAAATGGATTCAGTACCAAGGAGGAGGAATAAACTACCGGGCTCGTGTTTCCGTTCAGGATCAACTGGTTAAATACGGAACGATCTCGCGCGAAGACTTACTCCGAGATCTTAGAGAATGGGAGATGCTGTATGTAGCAGGACGACTGCAAAAACCGACTTTGATCGTAAAATCGGATCCGGAAATAGAGGGAGCCATGCAACTGAACTTAATGCATGCTCTTCGTGCGGCTCTTTTAACATTGCCAAGTCATTTCACGGAAAAGGAACTTTATGAAACGATTACGGGATTCTCTTATAGGGGAGATGTGCGAATGTGGGTGAGCGAAGATCCAAAAAAAGTGGAACGGATTGTAGGGGGAAGTCTGGAACACTTTAAAACCCTGTACCGTGGAGCGATAGAAAGAAGAAGTGATGTACTGACCACATTAAGTGAAGGTAGATTCGAACAAGACATTAGCCCGGAAGCTTAGGCGGCAATGTGGACAGAATTACCAAAAAGACTAAAAGAAAAAGCAAATCTGCCTTCTGATTGTGACACAGAAAGCGAACTGGTATGCCTACCTACTGCGGTACAACGGGGCATCACAGGTATTGTCAGAAGACCAAGCATCATTCAGCCCCTACACAGCGGGAATAGGTGGAATCCACTATGCGGCAAGCAAAATAAGAAAAAAACTACCATTTTAAACGTTCAAGTGCGTCTTCCGCGGCTTTTTGCTCAGCGATTTGTTTACTGCCGCCACTCCCCTTACCCACCATTCGTTCATTGATATACGCCCCCATAGAGAATATTTTATTGTGATCGGGACCTTCTTCGTGAATCAATTCATAATTGGGGGTCACTCCGACTTTTTCTTGAACGATCTCCTGAAATTTGGTCTTGGCATCGATGTGTGAACCGGTTTCCAGAATATCTTCCAGATGAACCAACAGAAATTTGACAATAAAATCACGCGCTTTTTCGTAGCCCAATTCAAGATAAATCACACCGATCAACGCCTCAAAAGTATTGGCCAAAAGATAGTCCTTTTCGCGTCCGCCCGATTTTTCTTCCCCGTGACTTAAAAAAAGATACTGCCCCAACTCAAGATCACGGGAAACCTTGGCAAGCATTTCTCTTTTGACCAGAGCCGCACGCCAGTTTGTTAAATCACCTTCCGAATTGGGGTAATGGGTATAAAGGTATTCAGTCACCACCAATTCCAAAATCGCGTCTCCCAAAAATTCCAGACGTTCATTATGACTAAGCTCACTATCTTTATGTTCGTTCAGATAAGAACGATGAACAAAAGCCATACGGAGCAAGTGCCAGTCTTCGAAATGCAAACCTATTTTTTCTTCGAGTTTTTTGTACATAATCAAGTAGGATCAATGGGATTAACAGGATCAAATGAGATGCGGATTAGGATATCCCATTGATCATATTGATCCTAACCCATCCCATTAATCCCGGCAAGAGTATCAACATTTTCACTTTTTCTCAACCGTTTCATCGTGTGCTACCGCGTTAAGAACGCCATTTACAAATTTACCGCTATTGTCGTCGCCATAAACTTTAGCCATTTCAATCGCTTCATTAATAGCCACATTGGTGGGAACGTCTTTCTCCGGATCAATCAATTCGGAAATGCCAAGAAACAAAATAGACCGCTCCACCGGGTTCATCTTGGAAACAGGCCATTCCGGAGCGTGTTTTTTAATCAGCGCTAAAACAACGGGGTGATGAGCTAAAACTTTTTTAGCCAAGTTCCCGGGAAAGTCCGGATCGCTAATCTTATTACCGTATTCCGCGAGGTTATAATCGAGAATCTCAAAAAAATCACCGCCACGCGCCTCGTATTCAAAGAAACTTTGCATAACAATCACGCGTGATAGGTGTCTCCAGCTCGCCATAATTTTAAAATGAAAAACAAAAAGACTTAGAGTTAAGCCTTGATCTTAGTAACGTTACTACTAATCTTGGGTTCGAGATCTGTAAGCTTCCCGGTTTTATCCAACTTTTTCATAAAATCAACCATACCCATCAATTTCTTTTGAGCCCTCTTTTGAAATTCTTTGTAACGACGGGAACTTTGTGACCTTGCTTGTCTTTTTTTGGGAGTAGATCTTTTAGCCATAAGTGAAAGTATTTTTATAAGCCAGAGTAATTTATACCACTTTTAGCGGGATTGCAACCTTTTTTCATCATTCAATCAGTTATTATTAGAATAATAAATTACGATTCAATTGTTTTCATGATCTTTGAACTCGTGATAACTGATTTTGAAAAGTTGTACGTAAAAGTGCTTTCTGATACAATACAGGCAAATAAAAAAACAACATGTCAAAAAAAGTCAAATCCCTTGCAAAGCACCTCGGTTTAACAGGCTTGTTTTGTTGCGGACTATTTATGGTATTGACTGTAAATGCGTACGCACAAGGCGCATTAGGAAATAACTGGTCGCAATTTTTGGGCGGGCTCCCCAACTTTCCCGGTGCGGAAGGAATTGCCGGCGAAGACTTAGCCATCAATTTCATTAGAAACGGCATTCGGATTCTTGAATATGTGATTGGTGGAATCGCCGCTATTTTTGGTATCATTGCCGGCATGCAGTTTATTTTTTCCGGAGGAAAGGAAGAGTCAATCACCAAACAGAAAAAGGTCTTTGTTTCGATGTTCATCGCGTTCGTCTTACTTATGGTTGCAGAACAAATCGCCAATATCTTCAATCCGGAAACCTCCACAGCAAAAGCCCTGATTGATTTTAGCGCGGCAAACGATCAACTACGCGACATCGCGAATTACATCAAATGGCTTTTTGGCTCAGCGATTGTTTTAATCATGGTGATTACGGGAATCCAACTCATTGTCAGTGACGCTCAGGAGGAAACCTTAACCAAGGCTAAAAAACATTTACTGTGGAGCGGAATAGGCATGCTTGTCATGCTACTTGCCGACAACATCATAAACGCGATTTATGTGATCAACGAAACCACGCAAGAAATCGTTCCTGGAGATGTTAAAACAATAACGGAAGAAGTCGTGGGAATCATTCGGTTGATTTTGGTATTCCTGGGACCGATCACCGTGTTATTCACCCTATACGCCGGATTTTTACTGTCCATTTCCATGGATGCTGAAGAGAAAAGCGCCAAAGCCAAAAAGATGATCACCGCCGGCATAGTGGGTATAGTGGTTGTTTACAGCGCTTACGCCATTGTGAATACCATCATTTCCGCTCCGGAACTCACCCTATAAAACCATGAAAAAGCTATTCAAAAAAATCAGCGCCCTGGCAATCGGCACAGGATTGATCCTGGGTTTGACGGTAACCGCCTTCGCGCAAAGCGATCTTTTTTCGGATCCACTGGATACCATTAAAGATCATCTGAGTGAAGACAATATCGATGTGATTGATTTTTCCAATACAAACGCCAGCCCTTTCGGGAACTTGCCGATAGAAATCATTGAAATACTCAAGGACAACGGGTATGAGAACCTGACACAATTAAAAGAAGAACTGCTTACGGAGACGGACGGAGACGGAAATGAAACGGAATTACCCCCTCAAGAACAAATCCAGCTACTGGAAGGATTGGGGCTTACCAACGCTCAAGCGAATTTTGTATACAACGAAGTAAAATTCCGCGGAGAAAGCCAAGTGAACACCATCGCCCTCACGGTGATAAAAGTCATGCGAAACCTCATCGGTGCCATCGCCATTATTTTTATGGTCGTCAGCGGTATTCGCATGATCATGGCGCGGGGGGATGAAACAGCAATCACTGAACAAAAAAAATACATCACTTATTCCATAATAGGACTGGTGATTATCTTGCTCGCGGAACGCATTATTACGACTATTTACGGCACTCCGGGTACTGCAACAATGATCAGTGACCCCGGAAGCACGGTAGGATTCAGCGCGGAAGTGTACGGACTGGTCGGTTACATCAAAAGCATTGTCGGTATCATAGCGGTTTTGATGATCATTGTGAGTGGCGTGCGGCTAATCGCCGCCTACGGTGAAGAGGAGAAAATAAAACAGCAATACAAATCGATCACTTGGATCGCAGTCGGAGTCATCATCATCATTGTTAATCAGGTGATTGTGGAAAATTTGTTCATTCTGCCCAACGCGAGCACAATGGCAGACCCCAACGCGGAACAGCAAATCACGACGGGAAACATCGCCGCCATTGTGGGAACCATCACCAACGTGATGCGATTCGCTCTGGGTTTTTTGGGAATCATCGCCATGGTCATGCTGATTTACGGAGGTATGTTACTCATCATCAGTTACACCAACGAAGAATTGGCACAAAAAGCCAAAAAAATAATCACCAACTCTCTCATTGGAATTGTGATCATTTTGATCGCCTATGCAATTGTAACAACGGTGATCGGGTTCAGTTAATGGAATACGCATCCGAATTCCCACAAATGGATTTTGAAAAACTGTGAGATTTGTGAAAGATATTGGAGACAAGCTAATCATGCAGATCCTAAGCCGAAGGCTCCCTCTTGGAGCACATCATACACATCCTTCAGATCCTATTAATAATGTATAATCATCTTGTAATCTTGTAATCTTGTAATCTTGTAATCTTGTAATCTTGTAATCTTGTAATCTTGTAA
>PFOK01000015.1:0-687 GCA_002792495.1 Candidatus Peregrinibacteria bacterium CG_4_10_14_0_2_um_filter_43_11
GGATAAATCAGCAAGCTCCGCTTCAATCTTGGCCGAAATAGCCAAGCTAATAATATTTTTCGATCCCGTCATCGGCGAAAGAGAACCATCTTCATTTTTCACTCTATCTTCATCGACATTAAATACATAAATAATTGGCTTTATGGTAAGCAAATTTAATTCTTTTATTCTTTTGGTCTCTTCGGCTGTTAACTGTACGTCTTTGGCCAAAACTCCTTTATTAAGTTCTTCTTTAAGCTTTATTATCATATCCCATTTTAGTTTATCTTCCTTTAAAACTGCCCCCCGCGGCTCTACTTGTTTATCTAAGGTTCCCAAATCAGCTAAGATTAGCTCCGAGTTTACAATTTCAATATCAGATTTCGGGTTTATTCCCGTCGGCACAACTTCACCTGCCGTAAAACCTCTTACAACCTCGCAGATGACATCAACCTCACGGATATGGGAAAGAAACTTATTCCCCAGTCCCTCTCCGGTAGAAGCGCCTTTAACAAGCCCTGCGATATCTACAAACTTGATTACCGCAGGAACTATTTTTTGAGTATTTACTATCTTAGCCAAAACTGGCAAACGTGAATCGGGCACCTCCACCACACCCACGTTCGGCTCAATCGTCGTAAAAGGATAATTAGAGGACTGCGCCACCTGTTTTTTCAACAGCGCATTAAACAACGTCGATTTCCCCAC
>PFOK01000015.1:1092-15647 GCA_002792495.1 Candidatus Peregrinibacteria bacterium CG_4_10_14_0_2_um_filter_43_11
AGATTTATTCCAAAGGCGTTCAGACAGAGAAAGAAAAAGTAAAATCGCAATTTGATGAACAATTGTATCATGCCAAAAGAGAAGCGCGTGAAAAAACCGAGCGACAACATGAAGAAAAAGAAAAAAAAGATGAAGCAGCCTTGCTGGAAGAGATTCAGACTTTGGACGTATAAAGAGAATTACGAATTCTGTTTGCCTTGTTATTTTGAGTTATGAGGGCAGTTTTTGCATGCTTCGGAGGATCCACCTTCCGGTTTTTTGGAGTCATTTTTATAAAACCCGCTCCCTTTGAATTGAATCCCCGGCGCGGTCAGTAGTTTTTTGACTTTCGGGTGACCACATTCCAGACATTTTTCCGAAGGATGCCCCGCTGGTAGGAGCTTTTGAAATTCATGACCGCATTTTAAACATTTAAAGTGGTAGTTGGGCATTTTTTTATTACAAAATTACTAAATGATCAGATTGAAAGATAGACGATTGTGATTTTATCACACACGCTACTATTAGCATAGCAAAGGTGAAAAAACCCAATCCTTTTGTCTCAATAAAAGAATGTCTCTTCCGTCGGCCTTAGGCAGATCGGCGTCATAACGACTAGGGGTGTAAATGACGTTTTTTCCCCATCGTCATTCCGCACACCGATCACGCCATAAACGGACAGGTGCGGAACCCCTTTAACTGGAACGTATTCGGACGAAGAATTGTTTTTGCTATGCTTCAACGGTATTCCATTCACGACAACTTTATAATTACTTTTGTAGCGGGTTTTTAAAATGCCCCTAAAAACGGTGGTCTTTTCGGTAGCAAAGGTGTTGACGTACTTATTGCTTCCGTTAGAATAATCTTGTAATCTTGTAATTTATAACTCAATGATTGATCCCGCCTACAACGCCAAAGACCATGAAGATGGTATTTATAAACAATGGGAAGATTCCGGTGTTTTTAAGGCGAATGTCGACTCTCAAAAGCCCTCTTTCACGATCGCCATGCCACCCCCAAATGCGACAGGGGTTTTGCACTTGGGGCACGCGGTGATGTTGGCGATTGAGGATATTTTAATCCGTCATAGAAGGATGAAAGGATATGAAGCCCTTTGGGTTCCGGGCACGGATCATGCGGCCATCGCGACAGAAAATGTGGTGATCAACAATTTAAAGAAGAATGAGGGGATGAAAGACCCGCGTTCAATGGGGCGAGAAGCCCTGGTGAAACGCATCGCGGAATACGTGGCCGAAAGTCAGGGAACGATTCGCGGGCAAGTGCGAAAAATAGGAGCCAGTTGCGACTGGAGCCGGGAACGCTACACCATGGATCCTGCCCTGAACCGTTGTGTGAATGAGGTGTTTAAAAAAATGTACGATGACGGATTGATTTACCGCGGTCATCGCATTGTGAATTGGGATCCTAATTTGCAAACCAATGTATCGGATGACGAAGTGGATTATAAGGAAGAAAAATCCCCGTTTTACACGTTTCAATACGGCCCTTTTCAAATCGCCACCTCCCGCCCGGAAACGAAATTTGGTGATAAATATGTGGTGATGCATCCGGATGATGAACGGTACAAAGACTACAAACACGGCGACACGTTTAAGGCGGAATGGATTAATGGAGAGGTGAAAGCGACGGTGATTAAAGACAAAGCGATCGACATGGAATTCGGAACCGGTGTGATGACCATCACCCCTTGGCATGACATGACGGATTTTGAGATTGCCGAGCGACACAAACTGGATAAAGAGCAGATTATCGATTTGAATGGGAAACTCCTGGACATTGCTGATGAATTCGCGGGCATGCCGATTCATGAAGCGCGCGAGTTGATCGTTCAAAAACTCGACCGTAAAGGGCTTTTGGTAAAAACAGATGCGGAGTACGTTCACAAAGTCGCCATCAACTCCCGCGGGAAAGGCGTGATTGAACCTCAGATTCGCGAACAATGGTTTATTGATGTAAACGCCAAAAGCGTTCCGTGGAAAGGCGTGCAAATGAGCCTGAAAGAAATCATGCAACACGTCATCCGCGACAAAGCCATTTCCATCATTCCGGAACGGTTTGAGAAAACGTATTTTCATTGGATCGATAATTTGAAAGATTGGTGCATTTCCCGTCAGATCTGGTGGGGACATCGTATTCCTGTTTGGTACAAAACAGACGCCAATGAAAATGAAATGCACGTTGGCACACAAGCTCCGGATGGCGACGGATGGGAACAAGACCCAGACACCCTAGACACGTGGTTTTCTTCGGCGCTATGGACGTGGAGTACGCTTGTAGACCCCGCTCTGGCGGAGGATCACTCCCTTTCATTGCAAGACCTGCTCCAAAAAAGCCCTGACTTTGTAAAATTCCATCCCACTCAAGTGATGGAAACGGGTTACGACATTCTTTTCTTCTGGATCGCCCGTATGATTTTGATGACCACTTATGTCACCGGTCAAGTCCCTTTTGAAACGGTGTATCTGCATGGGCTCATCCGCACACGAGAGGGGAAGAAGATGAGTAAATCCGATCCCGCCACCTGCATCAATCCGCTGGATATGATCGAGAAATACGGTGCCGACGCCCTCCGCATGAGCATGGTGATTGGCAATTCCCCCGGCAACGACATGCGCCTGTACGAAGAAAAAATCAAAGGGTATCGAAACTTTACCAACAAACTGTGGAACGCGAGCCGTTTTGTGCTGGGGATTCTGGAAGAAAAAGGAGTGACTGAGGAGCCCGCAATCAAGATGGATCACCTCTCCCCTTTTGACGAATGGATTCTCACCAAACTAAACCGAACGATCACTTCCGTAGACGATCACCTGATGAACTTTCGCATTAGCCAAGCCGGTGAAGAGCTGTATAGCTTCATGTGGGATGATTTTTGCGACTGGTATCTGGAACTTTCCAAAGGAGACAATCAAAACCCCACCGTGCTTTATCACGTGCTCAAAAACCTACTCATCCTCCTTCATCCCATCATTCCGTTCGTTACCGAAACGCTATGGTCACACCTCCCCGCAACGGATGACATGCTCATTGCACATGAATATCCCGCTGTCGTTGCGGAAAACAAAGGAGAACAGGGTTTTGAACAAACAGAACTTTTGATCCGACTCGTCACCTCCATTCGTCGTCTGCGCGCGGAAAACAAGGTAGAACCAGCAAAAAAAGTCTCCGCCACACTTCACGCGCACGATCAACTGGAGTTGATTACGCCACTAAAAGAAGACGTGATCCGTTTGGCCCGATTGAGCGAACTCACGCTGGAGGAAAAAGGTGAAAAAATCGCCAACGCCGCCACCGATGTGATCGGAACCATAGAACTTTTTTTACCACTGGAAGGACTGGTGGATATGGAACAAGAAAAAAAACGACTAACCAAAGAAGTCGCGAACCTAAAGCAATACATCAGTGGCCTCCAAAAAAAGTTAGACAACGCGTCCTTTGTCCAAAACGCTCCCCCTGCCGTGATAGAAGGTGAGCAGGCAAAATTGCAAGAAGCAAGGGCGAAAATGGAGAAAATAAAAGAGCAGATTGATGGGATAATTTAAGGAAGCTCTAACTGGTTTCTATCGTCAATTTGAGTTCCGATGACCTACATCAATCCGTTATTAGTCGGCAAACAATGCCGATAGAAACGAGTTAAGCAACATATATTTTTTTCTATTTAGATGTTTCCCGTTCCGATTTCTTAGTGAATACAAGGGGTGTAAAACAAGATTTTTTATTTTTTAGGGGAGTTAAATTGCATTAATGACAAAACATGACAAATTTTGACATATCAGGCGTCTTAAATTAAAATGACTGCATAAGTCATTTTTTTATGGCCTCTCAAAAACTTTTAACGCTCAAAGAAGTCGCTAAAATCCTACGAGTTAGTGAAAGATCAGTAATGCGCTATATAGAATCCGGCCGATTGAAGGCTTCTAAGATAGGTCAATGGCGCATTCGGCAAACGGATGTAGCCAGTTTTATAGAGGAAAATTTAAACAAATAATCCTATGAATTCAGATTTAACTTTTATCACCAACGAAGGTGCCCAAAGTCTCAAACAAAGATTTGAGGTGTTAATAAAAGATACCAAATTCTTCGATTGTCTTGTGGGTTATTTCTATTCAAGCGGTTTTCATGCAGTTTACAAGTCGTTAGAAAAAACTGAAAAGGTCAGAATCCTTATTGGCATCAGCACCAACAAACAAACATATGAACTGATGGAAAAAGCGAAAGTGGAGAAACAGCAGTCCTTGCAGTTTTCAAGCTCAGAAACAAAAGAGCAGTTAGGTGAAATGGTTGAAAATGAAATGGAAAATGCTGAAGATAGCGAGCGCACGGAAGGTGGTGTAGCCAAATTCATTGAATGGATAAGAAGCGGAAAACTTGAAATACGAGCATATCCTTCCGAAAGAATACATGCCAAGGTTTATATTATGACTTTTGGCGAAGATGATAGAGATAAAGGCCGCGTAATTACAGGCTCCAGTAATTTTACCCATGCGGGCTTGATTGATAATCTTGAGTTCAATGTTGAGCTTAAAAACCGGGCTGATTATAACTTCGCCTTGGATAAGTTCAATCATCTATGGGAAAACGCTGTTGATGTAAGCGAAAAGTACATTGAAACAATCCAAAACAAAACCTGGCTTAGCGACAATATCACTCCTTATGAGCTCTATCTCAAATTCCTGTATGAATACTTCAAAGAAGATCTGCGTCAGCAGGATGAGATGATGCTTCGCTATTTGCCTGAAGAGTTTAAAAAACTGGAATATCAGGAGCAAGCCGTTTTAAATGCTAAAAAAATATTAGAAGAGTATGGCGGTGTCTTTATATCTGATGTTGTGGGACTTGGAAAAACCTATATTTCAGCCATGCTCGCAGGTCAAATTGAGGGACGCACACTCGTTTTAGCTCCACCCGTTCTGCTTGATAAAGCCAATCCTGGCTCATGGCCAAATGTTTTCTCGGATTTTCGAATTCACGCTGATTTTGAATCCATCGGCAAGCTTGATAATCTCCTTAAAAGAGGTACTGAAAAATATGAAAACATATTCATTGATGAAGCCCACCGCTTTCGCACAGAAAACAATGTTACCTATGAAAAATTGGCAGAAATTTGCCGTGGAAAAAAAGTAATTTTGGTAACCGCAACACCCTACAATAATTCACCAAAGGATATTCTGAGTCAGATTAAGCTATTTCAAAAAGCGAGAAAGAGCACCATTCCTAATTTACCAGACTTAGAACATTTTTTTGCCAGCCTTGAACGAAAACTTAAGAATCTGGATCGACAAAGTGATTTTGCGGAATACATTAAAGTTGTAAAAGAAAATTCCAAAGAAATTCGGGAAAAAGTTTTGAAATACCTAATGGTACGCAGAACCCGGACAGAGATTAATAAATACTATGCTGAAGATCTATCAAAGCAAAAACTAAAGTTCCCTGAAGTAGAAAAGCCATGTTCAGCCTTTTATGAACTGAACGAAAAAGAAGATTCGGTTTTTACAAGAACCATTAGTCTGGTGACGAGTGGATTCAAATACGCCCGTTATACCCCAATGTTGTATTACAAGGGCGAACTATCCCAGCCCGAGGAATTGGCACAGCATAACATGGGAAAGTTCATGAAAATTTTGCTCATCAAGCGACTGGAAAGCAGTTTTTACGCCTTTCGAAACACACTGGAAAGATTCTGCAATTCATACCAGCAATTTTTGGATGAATTCGACAAAGGTAATGTCTACGTCAGTAAAAAATACACCAGCAAGATTTTTGAATTATTGGAAGATGATAATGATCAAGCGGTAGAGATGTTTATCAGTGAAGGCAAAGCAGATAAATTTCCAAGCAAAGATTTTAGGGATGACTTAAGAAAAGACTTACAAAGCGACCTTGATACGCTAAAAGAAATAAAAAGAATGTGGGCTGATGTTAAGCGGGATCCCAAACTGCTTACATTGCTTGAAAAGCTGGACAGCGACCCCATTTTAAAAAAGAATAAACTGATTATTTTTACTGAATCAAGAGAAACAGCGGATTATCTTGCTGAAAACATTGAGAAAAAAATACCCGGTCAGGCACTTGCGTTCACGGGCTCATCGAGTGATTCGGTACGCGAACAGGTCATAGATAATTTTGATGCAAAGGCCAAATTCCCAAAAAATGATCATCGAATTCTTATTTGTACGGAAATACTGGCTGAAGGCGTGAACCTTCATCGTTCGAACGTGGTCATTAATTATGACCTACCATGGAATCCGACCCGCATGATGCAAAGAGTAGGCCGAATTAACCGTGTCGATACAAAATTCGACACAATTTACACCTATAATTTCTTTCCGACCAAACAAGCTAATGAGCAGATCAAACTGGAAGAAGCGGTTAAAGCTAAAATCAGCGCATTTTTAACATTGCTGGGTGGTGACGCTCATCTGCTTACGGAAGGTGAACCGATAGATTCACACGAACTGTGGAACAGATTAACTTCCAAAAGCACGCTGACAGGTGAAGATGAAAGTGAAGAAAGTGAATTGAAGTATCTTCATGTAATCAGGAATATCCGTGACAAAGAGCCTGATGTATTTGAGCGAATTAAACGCCTACCCAAAAAGGCGCGAACCGCTCGTGAGGATAAGCAATACATGGACAATTTGCTGACCTATTTCCGACGTGGGAAAATACAAAAGTTTTTCATAGCTGACAATAAGCCGGAAGCACAGGAGCTGGATTTTCTATCTGCAGCAAAAACACTGGAAACAGCTAAAGCAACGAAACAGCAAAAAGTAGATAAGAACTTCTATCAGCTTCTTGATAAGAATAAGGAAGCGTTTGTGCTGGCAAATACAGAAGAATTGCCCGAAACACGTGGGAGAGGTGGGCGTGATAGCGCAACACAGATTTTACGGATTCTAAAAGCCACTCTGAAAGACCGCAGGCAGTTTACCGAAGATCAGGAATTATATCTCAAAAAAGTACTGGTTCAGCTTGAAGAAGGCGGATTACCCAAACAAACAACCCGCATTACCTTACAGGCTTTAAATAAACAGCTTGAAAAGGCTTTTAACCCCCTCAAAATCCTTGCAGTACTTGAAAGCAATATCTCCAGCCGATTATTAGAGGGGCATTTTGCGGAAATTTCCAATGGTGGTAATACCGGCAAGCGCGAAGTGATCCTTTCAGAATTCTTTACAAAATAAAATCAATGAAAAGAGAGCAGGCCCAAACCATTGTCCGTGATACCCTGCAGAACGATTTTGAAAAAGGACGATTCATCTATTTCATCAAAAATCTTCTAAATACTATTGATGAATCGCCGTTCGTTTATCGTGGAAATTTGATACCGGATGCCTACGAAAAGTACATCAGCTCATTTGAAAGGATTGGTAAATACAACGACGGCGAAAATAAGATAGATATACTAATAGTCAGGCTTAAGAAGGAAGCCTCTATTGAACGCGCAAGAACCATGCAACGCAATTTTATTGCTTGGTATCTGAATGGCAGTCGTGGTGGCGAATTAAAAGATGCGGCGCTTGTGGCATTTGTTTCGCCCGAACCCGCAAATTGGCGTTTCTCATTGGTGAAAATGGAATACAAGTTTGAGAAAGGGGAAAAAGGCCGAATGAAGGTTAAAGAAGAATTTACACCTGCAAAACGCTGGTCTTTTTTAGTTGGAACATATGAAAACAGTCATACTGCCCAAAGCCGCCTAAGCCCAATTGTAGAAGATGATAAGAATAATCCGACACTCAATGAACTGGAGGATGCTTTCAATATCGAAAAAGTAACGAAAGAATTTTTTGAAAAATACCGTGAACTGTTTTTGCGGGTAAACGATACCCTAAATGAAATTGCGACCAAAGATAGCTCTATCAAGAAGGACTTTGAAGAAAAAGGAGTAAACATTGTGGATTTTTCTAAGAAACTACTAGGCCAGATTGTTTTCCTTTATTTCCTGCAGAAAAAAGGGTGGTTTGGCGTTCCGATGGATAAAGGTTGGGGCGAGGGAGATAAAAAATTCCTCCGTTCTTTATACGAAAAGGCAATTTCAGATAATAAAAATTACTTTAACGACTATCTTGAGCCACTTTTTTATGAAGCATTGGCAAAAGAAAGGGATGATGACTATTACAGCCGTTTTGAGTGCAAAATACCCTTTCTCAATGGCGGTCTTTTTGTCCCTATCAACAATTATGACTGGGTAAATACGGTTATTAATATTCCATTTGATTTATTTTCCAATAAGCGCAAAACCAAAGAAGGCGATGTTGGTGATGGAATTTTAGATATCTTTGACCGCTACAATTTCACAGTAAAAGAGGATGAGCCGCTCGAAAAAGAAGTAGCCGTGGACCCGGAAATGCTGGGTAAGGTGTTTGAGAATTTGCTGGAAGTGAAAGATCGCAAATCGAAGGGTACTTACTACACCCCTCGCGAAATCGTTCACTACATGTGTGAGCAAAGCTTGGCAAATTACCTTGCTACTGAACTGTATGGCAATGTTTCAAAAGAAGATTTGGAAAAACTTATAAAACAGGGTGAATCTGTGGGTGAAAATGAAGCAAGAGTAGCCAATAAAGGTCATGAAACCGATACTTACCACTATAAACTTCCTGAAAGTATACGAAAGAATGCCAAAGCCATTGATATAGCACTGGCGAATATCAAAGTATGCGACCCTGCAATTGGTTCAGGCGCCTTTCCAGTTGGCATGATGCATGAAATTGTAAAAGCTCGGCTTTCTCTGAATCCCTACATCTGCGAGGGGCAGATCATGTGCAGCGGTAGATCACCTTATGATTTTAAATTCGAATGCATCCAAAACTCGCTTTATGGGGTGGATATTGACCCGGGCGCTGTCGAAATCGCAAAGCTCAGGCTTTGGCTTTCATTGGTGGTAGATGAGGATGACATCAAGCAAATTAAGCCTTTGCCAAACTTGGACTACAAAATCATGCAGGGCAATAGCCTTTTGGAAGAATTTGAAGGCATTAAGCTTTTTGATGAAAAACTTATCGCTTCCATCGATTTGAGCGCTGAAAAACAAATTGAGGAATTGAAGCAAAAACAGGCCCTGTTACAGAAAGAATATTTCGAACTCCATTCAGCTAACAGGCTAACACCCGCCAAACAAGCAGAGTTAAATACAGCTCTTAAAAGCATCCAAAGCCAATTAAAAAAGATTAATCAGCAGGGTAAGACTGTTGCGGAAAATTCAGGTCTGTTCGATGTGTATAGCGAGGCCAAACAAAAAGGTGATGAATTAAAACGATTGCATCAGGAATTTTTTGCCACCACACAAAAAAGCAAGAAAGATGCAATTAAGGCAAAGATTGAACGGCTGGAATGGGATCTTATTGAGGCTACGCTGAAAGAACAAAATAATGAGACATCTCAAAAAAAACTGGAGCAATTTAAAAAATCCAACGCCAAGCCTTTCTTCCTTTGGAAGCTTCATTTTGCTGATGTATTTGAGGAAAAAGGTGGGTTTGATGTAATGATTGCTAATCCGCCGTATATTGATTCAGAAAGTATGGTAAAAAACGGACAAGCTGATGTTCGCGAGGCCATACAAAAAAACTATAGTTGGACAAAAGGTAATTGGGATATTTACATTGCATTCTTTGAACTTGGCTTTAGGGAATTAAATCAATGCGGGACACTAACATTTATTACGCCCGATAAATGGATATCAAAGCCTTTCGGAAACGAACTGAGAAAAGGAATTATTGATAATATTTTGACAATTTTGAAAGCTGGCAGAAAAATTTTTGAAAATGCAAAAGTTGATTCAATAATATCTATTTTTTCTAAGGTCGGAAGTAGCGATATTAAAATAGTAAATTTTGAAGATAATAATTTCATTTTAAAGCGGATAATAGACAAAAAATCGTTGACCCCACCCTTTGCATTCGACCATCTATTTTCAGACAGCCTAGACCTTCTATTAAAAATTAGTAATTTAGATAATAAACTCTCCGAATTTTGCAAATGTGAAAATGCATGTGCTACTTCCGATGCATATAAATTAGCCCCTCTAATAAAAGACCTTGGCAAGGTTTCATTTGAAAAAAATAAATACCTCAAAATAATTAATACCGGGACAATAGGAAAATATTATGCAAAATGGGGGAAGAGAGAGATGACTTATCTAAAACATAAATATTTGTATCCGATTGTTGAAAAAGATGAATTTTTAAATTTATTTAAGAATTCATATGGAAATAAGTCTTTATTGCCAAAAATTATCATCAAAGGCTTAAATTTGCTTGATGGATGTTTAGATGATAGTGGCACCATTATCCCAGGTAAAACCACACTAGTTATTACAGATACTGATATAAAAAAATTGAAATGCTTTCTAGCTATCATTAATAGCAAATTGGCCCTTTTCTATATTGAAGAAAAATACCCAGCAGCAAGCTATAATCAGGGAACGAGTTTTACAAAGGATATGTTAAATAATCTGCCAATCCCAAGTATTAATGAGTTAGAAAAAAATACATTGATAGAACTTTCAGAAAAAATCCCAATTCTTGCTATGGATGACGGATATGAAAAAAACAAGGAAAAACAAGCTAAGGTTAGAGAATATGAAAAGCAAATCGACCGGCTTGTCTATAAGCTGTACAGGCTAACGCCGGAAGAAATAGCAATTGTTGAAAATAGTAGCAAATAATAATCATGCCGATTAAAAATCAAACCACCATCGAGCAAATAATTTTAGGGCTTACGGCTGATTTTAGGCGATATCCGGATAAATATTTAACCGAAAGTGATGTAAAATGCGCACTGGTTAACAGGCTAATGAGAAGCACCGAATATGGTAGTTTGCAAAATACTGAGTATGGCTCAAAATCAATTCCTGTCCATAGTGAAGTACGGTGGTATGGTGCATCTGGCAGGCTAAAATGGCGTTCAGATATTGTGATACTTGATGTATCTGATTTACGAGTTAAGGACGGGATTCTTAAGTTACCGAGCAAAGGTTTTGGTTTTAATTATCCGAAAGCAATTATTGAAATTAAACTGCGCAGACCGAATGGAGAAAGCGATAATGTTTTTAGGGTGAAGATTGAAAAAGATATAAGCAAGCTAGCCGAAATTCGTAGCGAGGTCACTGGTAATTATTTCTGTGCCTTAGTAGCTTTTGACAAAAAAGGATCTATCGAAAATATTGAAACCAATGAAAAAGTTAAGTTATTTTATACAAACTCAAAACAAAATGCTTGACTGGTGAACAAATGTTTACTAAAATAAAAACACTAACAATATGTACTACCGAAGAAAAATTTTATTGGCAATGCTACAAGAATTTGGTGGCCGGCTAAACGGTACTGATTTTCAGAAATACCTATTTTTACTCACACAGGAGCAAGACAAGCCATCGTTTGATTTTGTACCTTATAAATTCGGCGGATTTTCGTTTCAGTCTTATGCGGATAAAAGAACGATGGTCGGCTACTGTTTACTTAAAAATAGTGAAAATTGGTCGGCAAATGATAAAACGGATTACATGGTGCAACTCACACCGCATGATCGGCAATCCATTTTAAAGATTAAGCAGGAATGCGGGGAATTAAAAGGGAAAAACCTTGTAAGACATGTTTACAGAAAATACCCCTATTACGCCATTAAGAGTGAAATTGCCGCTGACTGCCTTAGTAAAGACGAACTGGCTGAGGTAAATAAGTGTAAACCTACACAGAGCAATTACACTTTTTTTACCATTGGATATGAAGGCAAATCATTCGACCACTACTTAAACCAGCTGGTTGAAAATAATATCCATGTTTTATGTGATGTGAGGAAGAACCCATTTAGCATGAAATACGGGTTTTCCAAAAGCCAACTTGAAGATGCTTGTAATAAATTGGGTATTACTTACATTCATTTCCCGGAACTTGGAATCGAATCCGAAAAAAGAAAAAATTTAGAGGATAAAACAGATTATGAAAAATTGTTTAAGGATTATGAAAAAAAGACTTTGCCGGCAAATAAGGCAAGTCTGGAGAAGCTTTATCAGCTATTCCTTAAAAATAAGCGGATTGCTATCACCTGTTTTGAAGCCGATCATACATTTTGCCATCGTCATAAAATAGCCAAACAAATAGAAAAACAACCGAATTGGGCATTTAAAATTGAACATATTTAATCCTCGAAAATGAAAGTCTTAATTACCGTAAAATCCCCACCATACCCCAGCAAATCTCATCGTGAATTAGTTTGTACAGCAGGCTTAGATGAAAACAATGAATGGATTAGGTTAGTGCCTATCCCATATCGTTATCTTAAAAATGGAGCTAAATTTGAAAAATTTGATTGGATAGAACTTGATGTCAAAAAACATGACAAAGACAATAGATTCGAAACTTATCGCCCGGTTGATTTAGATAAAATTAAAGTTGTCGGACATATTGGTACAAATGATGATTGGGCCAAAAGAAAAGAGATTTTAGAGCCTATGTTGGGTAGCTCATTATGTGAAAACATTAGCAATTTCCGTAAAAAAGCAGATGAAGGCAGGCAATATGAAGCATCATCATTATTCTTTATTAAACCTTACGAAATTACAGATTTTATTGTTGAAGATGATGATCCGAAATGGAAGCCTGAATGGCAACAGCTGTTTGAACAAGAGACACTTTTCGAAGATATGAAGATGAAGCCGTTAGACAAGATCCCTTTTCGCTTTTCATATGTCTTCAAATGCTCATCGGAATGTAAAGGGCATACCATTAAGATTGAAGACTGGGAAATCGTTGAATTGGCGAGGAACTATTTGGATGACCTCGATTTATTAAAGGAAAAGGTGGGTGAAAAATATAAGGATTGGATGCTGAAAAAGAGAGAATTATATTTCTTTATGGGCTCAACACTGCAATTCCACAGGAGAAAGGCTAAAAACCCCTACATTATTATCGGTGTTTTTTATCCGCCAATCAAACCCCCGACACTTTTTTAAAGTTCGAAGTAGAGCATGCACTAGTTTTAGGGGTGGCATTCACCTCCGACCCCTCTGCCACCAAATAAAAAAATCTTGTTTTACTTTTATAAGAGAAGAAATCTGAACGGGAAACTAAATCAAGGATAAAAAAAATGTACGCTAAAGCCCCGCTGCGCTCTCGCTCCCGATGGTCGCTCGGGTTGCTTAACAGCGCGTATACGGTTCGGGCTCAGCTCGCCCTCACCCATATTTGCCAGTGGTAAGCACTTCGTGCAATTATACCACTGGCAATCATCGTTTAGCCTTACGTTAGCCGAAATACATTTTTACATATTCCCTTTTTGCCGCTCCGCTTTTCGTATTTTTAAAAGAAGGGGCGAATTGATTCTTTATTTTATAAGGGGGGAACGGCAATACTTTACAAAGAAAACCAAGAGGGTTTACAAAGAACATTTTAGGGGTTTACAAAGAATTTAGCAAAAGTTATAATGGGATTATGAGCAAAAGTGATATTATCAAAAATTTCATTCTGGCCAATGTGCAAAAACATCCGCGAGATATTGCGACTGTCTTGGCTGATAAATTTAATTTTTCAAGACAGCGAGCACATCACTATTTAAAAAAGGAGGTAAAAAGCGGAAATATTCTTAAAACCGGACGCACAAGATGGAGTCAATACTTTCTTGCCAGTGGCAGCTACGTAGAATTCATAGAAAAAATAAAACCAGGTTTAGCAGAAGACAAAGTATGGTCACAATATGTAAAACCAATTATTCTATCCTGCCCAGAAAATATTTACAGAATTTGCGCCTATGGGTTCACCGAAATCTTCAATAACGCCATTGATCATTCAAAAGGGACTACAATTTTTTCAGATATCAAAATTAAACAAAACGTCCTAACTATCCGAATCATAGATAATGGCGTTGGAATATTCAAAAAAATCCAAAAAGCTCTTAAGCTAGATTCCAGCAAAGAGGCTATTTTGCACCTATCAAAAGGTAAATTCACAACCGATCCTTCAAACCACACGGGAGAAGGAATATTTTTTACATCAAGAATGTTTGACAAATTTTCAATTCTCTCAAGTGACATGTTCTACACATTCCAAAATGAAGATTGGTTTCTTTCACCAGAAAAAAATGAAGAGTTTGGGCAAGGCACTCTTATCAAAATGGAAATATCATTAAAATCAAAGAAAACACCTAAAGCAGTATTTGATCAATATACTGATCAGGAAATAGGATTTGGCAAAACGATCGTAGCAGTTGCCCTCAGCGCCGATCCAAACGATCCCCACGTTTCACGATCACAAGCAAAACGGTTATTACTTGGACTCGAGAAATTCAAAACAATAGTGTTAAATTTCAAAGGGGTAAGCTCAGTTGGACAAGCATTTGTGGATGAAATATTTAGAGTTTTTCAAAATGAATATCCCGACATTACTATTCACTATTTTAATGCAAACGAAGAAGTAGACTCGATGATTAAAAGAGGGCTGTCAAATAGATAGAAGAATTTTGGCCCGCACAATTCAACCCCTAGCCCTTCACCCAAAACGGAAAAACAAAATCGGATCTTTCTTTTGTAAGAGCAATTTATACTAGCTTTCCAAAATAATTTC
>PFOK01000135.1 GCA_002792495.1 Candidatus Peregrinibacteria bacterium CG_4_10_14_0_2_um_filter_43_11
CTCACTCCAAAAACCCTTCATCGCTTGCGCTCCCGAGCAGACCCACAACTCCAACTCTTCTAACTTTCTTGGGACACTAGTGTTTCCAGATTAAATTTAATTGACAGGAATATATAAATATGTATAATAGAACCATGAACAGGCCAATGTATAATTCATCGGTTGATACCACTACCACAACCAACAGTCTTCCGGGGTTGCGGTAACTTGTATATTCATTTTTAGGAATCATGACCGTCCCCGGAAAATGACGGTTTTTTTATTATGTAATTTTTTCACTCATGTACAACTATCACGACATTTATCCCCCCACACGACGGTGCCGTGTTATATCTATTTATTTTTCAATCAATATTATTTTTTAATTTTTATATTATGGATCATTCAGAACTTAGACTTATTGAGGAACAAATTCATGGTTGTTTTTCTCCCGGAATCCTTGAGGCGGCAAGACTGCGTTTGGATCAAGTATTTGAATCGTGGCTCGGGTCACTCTCTGTCCGTGATTTGGAACGTGCACATTCTCTCGCAGATGATTTATGTGAATTTGCTGATCTTATTGACTCACTTAGAGGATGGTACGATGAGGCCATTCAAGGATATAGACATCTTAGGGGCTGGCTTGATGGCCAGGTCGCGGAACATCCCACGGCTGGGCTGTTCTACAATAAGCTCATCATAAATCCAACATTGTTAGCACATTTTTCTATCACTTCTTGAACACACTCGTAGCCATGATGACGAAAAATATTGATTGCCAGATTGCGAATAATGGAATAATTCGCTGGAGCATTTTTAGTTTTGACTTTCCAAGCATCTTCTAAAAAAGTTTTATCCTTAATGTAATGAAAACTTTCAATTTGCCAATGTGAGCGTATGCTTTCGAAAAAATATTTAGCCCCAGTTTCTGGCTTTAAATCAGAGATAAAGTAAGCAATTTCCTTGGTTATTTTTTCTTTGATTTTAACAATTCTTTCAACTTCAATTATTGAATTTACACTTTTCCATTTTTCTTTATTGAGCTCGTTCAAATTATTTTTGTATATTTTGATTGTTCTTTTTTCTACTCTGCCACGATTCCTTTCCTTTTTAGAATATTTTTCTACCAGGCATTTACAGTTTTTTTATATCCAAATTTAATTTTTTTTGATTATTCTTCACTCCGATAATGTAGTGATTGCCAGTTTTTTTGATTATTTTTACAGTTTTTTCTTGACAGTGTAGTGCATCCAAAGTAAAAGTTACATCTTTTAGGTCCAGCATTGCAATCAATTCTTGAACTTTGGGAATTTCATTTTCTTTTTGCGTCTCTATTTTAGCTGTTGTTAAAACTTGCTTTCTTTTGCTGGCAAAAACAGAAACTAAACTGACAAAATTTTGAAATTTATCGTGAGAATTTTTAACTGTGCCACGAATTGATTTGCCATCAACGCTGATAACATCTTTTTCTTTTATTTTAACTATTTTTAGTGCCCATTGATAAAAAATATTTTGAAGCTCAAAAAAATCAATGTTTTTGATGATTCCTTTAAAAACATAGCGAGTGGGAACTTCTCTCCTCTCAATTTTCAAGGCCTTAATTAGATCTTTCTTGTTATTTTCTGCAAATCTGGCTATTGCCCGCTCGCCTTTGGCTCCAGCCATAATGGCCATTATTATTATGAGCAACACAACTTCCAGTGGGTGACGCTGCCCTTGTTTTCTTCGATAATCCTGCAGGGTTCTTATTAGTTCAATAATATTGGGCTTTTTTTGTTTTTGTTTCATTTTTATTTTTGTTAAGGGGTTACCTTAACATTGTACACTATTTCCAGAGAACAGCCCAGCCGTGCGGAACATCCTGATCAACGCTCTTTCGTTTTACCCCGCTTTGAGTGGAAGTTGTGTTCGTGTCCTTGCGTGCTTGAGCGCAGGCTTCATCCGGAACCGTGGGGTAAATCCACTCCTTTTGTTGCTGTACTTAAAGATAATGGTGTATTTGTCCATAAAAAATGTGGTGAGCCGATTTTTTAGATCTGCGGAGCTCCTTTGAGTAGTCTGGCGGGTGGCAGGTAAACCCGATTGCGTGGTATTATGTCACCCGCCAGCATTACTATGTTTTTATTTATGCCGAAAAAACGTTTTTTACAGCCAAAGAAAAAGAACAAGTACGACAATCTCAGTCGCCCTGAGGCGGAATTTGATTTTCATGATCGTGGGGTTTTGGCGTCTTATCACATCCGAAAGCTGGCGGACGATTTTTTGGACGATTGCCGTCGGCGAAAATTGAGCAAGATTCTATTTATTACCGGCAAAGGATTGCATTCCAAAAATGGTATGCCGGTTATTAAACCCTTTCTTAAAAAATACCTTCTTTCTCTCTCCGATGTCCTCCGGGTTTATGAAGGACGACGGGATAGAGGAGGTGAGGGGACACTGGAGGTGATTTTGAGTGAGAATTAATTTCGTTTAAATCCTCCTTTCATGAATTTTTTCTTGGTGATTTCTCCATTTTTGATTTGTATTTCTACATCCATCACATCTGTAATTGTCGCGTTATCTTCTTCTCTTAATCGGAATTCATATTGAACGGTGTAGCAGTTATCACATTCTCCTTTAAGCGTGTTGATTTCTTCCAAGTGGTATCCGTTTGTTTCTTTATACTCTTTCGATGTCTCAATGTAATTCTTTGCGATTTGCTTTGCCTGTTCTTTGCTGGTCACCATTTTTTCTTTTGTACACCCCGTTAAAATTGTTAATAGAACGATGGCGATTAGAATTGTTTTTTTCATTGTATATGTTAGCAGGTATATTCCATTCTATCATGAAATAAGTTTATCCATAAATAAGTTTATCCATTTTTTTAAAATTCCCTTGAAAAAAATAAAGTAGTTGGATAAAGTGGTACAGCAAAGTTACATTCCCCTGTAGCTCAGTGGTAGAGCAACCGGCTGTGTCACTAATCTTTCGTTCATGAAAGAGAAAAGGAAAACGTCGACCATCATTACGATGGTAGTGTCGCTTAAAAACGGCGTTACGCAGCTTCCCCGAGAAATCGGGGTTGAAACATCTCGGGATAACGGTGAAGGCTAAGGCAAAACACTATGCTATGCTAATACCGTGGGAACTCCGATGTACATCGGAGGCACCGTAGAGACTAGATACCGAGACACCTAAAATCCGACATTCGTCAGGTTACGGTGATGATATAGTCCACGCCTCATGGAAACATGTGGATAAGTGTAACCGGTAGGTCACTGGTTCGAATCCAGTTGGGGGAGCCATTTAAAAAGTCCGTCACCGAAGGTGAACGGAGTTTTTAAATATGTCCTTTGGGCATGACTGGATGGGAACCAGCTGGTTCGCCGCGAAAAAGGAATCCGCCGTAGCTTTTTAGCGAAGGTGGAGACTATTTGAGCACTCGACCTCGGAAGCCGATGTATATCGGCTGAGAATGTAAGAATATCCAGTTGGGGGAGACATCGCAAAAACAAACTGCAGCTTACGAATCATCCTACATTTCATTACGGATCATTCTCCGGCTTCCGTTTGCTTTTGCTCATTCCCCAAAAAATACAGTCGC
>PFOK01000019.1 GCA_002792495.1 Candidatus Peregrinibacteria bacterium CG_4_10_14_0_2_um_filter_43_11
GAGTTTACCAGCTGGTGGGCGGACGCGACCAATAAACCGATTACTGATTTAGTGGATTTCGGAAAAACATTCTTTGCCAAACACACGCTTTTAAATATTTTGACCCGCTATTGCGTATTTACGAGTGATAAACAGCTACTAGCCATGCGCCCTTATCAGATCGTGGCAACGGAAAAAATCCTCAGCAAGATTGAAGTCAGTACCAACTATAAAAAACTTGGTACTGTGGAAGCAGGCGGATACGTATGGCACACTACCGGATCGGGAAAAACTTTAACCAGCTTCAAGACGGCACAACTCGCGAGCAAATTGCCGTATATAGACAAGGTTTTGTTTGTCGTAGACCGCAAAGACCTCGACTATCAGACCATGCGGGAATATGACAAGTTTGAAAAAGGCGCAGCCAATAGTAATACCAGCACGTCGATATTGAAACGCCAACTTGAAGACCCGAACGCGCGGATTATTGTGACCACCATACAGAAACTCGATCGTTTTATAGGAAAAAATAAAGGACACACCATTTTTGATGGTCATATTGTGCTGATTTTCGATGAATGCCATCGCTCGCAGTTTGGAGATATGCACGCAGGTATTACCAAAGCATTCAAAAGCTATCATCTCTTCGGTTTTACCGGTACGCCCATTTTTGCCATGAACGCCTCTTCCGGCGGTCGTCCTGATTTTAAAACAACCGAACAGGCTTTTGGTACTAAATTGCACACCTATACCATTGTCGACGCCATTGCCGATAAAAACGTTTTACCCTTTAAAGTTGATTACGTTTCAACTGTACATGAGGCAGAAAATATCGAAGATGAAAAAGTCAGAGATATCGATCGTGAAGCGGTTCTTTCGGCACCTGAACGTTTGGCAAATATCGTGACCTATATTCGCGAACATTTTGACCAGAAGACCAAAAGAAATAGTTTTTATAAACTGAAAGACCGCCGACTTGCCGGATTCAACTCGATTTTTGCCGTTGCTTCGATCGACACCGCAAAAAAATATTATGCCGAGTTCAAAAAACAGCTGGCAGATGTGCCGAGCGATAAGAAGCTGAAAGTAGCAACGATTTTCAGTTTTGGGGTAAATGAAGAAGAAATAGACGGAGTAATTGATGAAAATTCCGAAGACACGAGCGGACTCGATAAAAGTTCACGGGATTTTTTGGAAAGTGCCATACAGGATTACAACAAAATGTTCGGCACCTCCTACGATACTTCATCCGACAAATTTCAGAATTACTACAAAGATGTGAGTGAGCGAGTAAAAAATCGTGAAGTGGATATTCTGCTTGTGGTCAATATGTTCTTAACCGGTTTTGATGCCACGACACTCAATACTTTATGGGTGGATAAAAACTTGCGGTTGCATGGTCTGCTTCAGGCTTTCTCACGCACAAATCGCATTCTGAACACCGTGAAGACTTTTGGTAATATTGTTTGTTTCCGTAACCTGGAAAAAGCGACCAACGAATCCATTGCTCTCTTCGGTGATAAAGAAGCCAGTGGTATCGTGCTTTTAAAATCCTATGAAGAATATTACAAGGGCTATAAAGATGGCGATAAACAGATTCGGGGATATAAAGACTTGGTCGAAGAACTTTTAGAGAAATTCCCGGTTGGTGAAAGGATTATCGGCGAACAGAACCAAAAGGACTTCATCAGATTATATGGAGGTCTTTTGAGAGTTAGGAATATCCTTGTAACCTTTGACGAATTTGCCAATAATGAAATCTTAACCGAACGGGACATACAGGATTATCATAGTAAGTACATCGATATCTACAATGAGTTCCGAAAAGATGATGATTCCGAAAAGGAAAATATCAATGATGATATTGTCTTCGAAATGGAACTTATTAAACAGATTGAGATCAATATTGATTATGTTCTTGAGCTCGTTAAAACCTATCATGAAGATCACATCAAAAACAAAGAATTACTGATTGATATCAATAAAGCCATTGATTCAAGTGTTGAACTGAGAAACAAAAAAGATCTTATCAACCAGTTTATTGCTTCACTTGATATCAATTCAGTTGTGGATGATGATTGGCATAAATTCGTTGAACAGAAAAAGATTGATGAGTTGGAACGAATTATAGAAAGTGAAAATCTTGACCACGAGGAAACCTATAAGTTTGTTCGAAATGCTTTCCGAAACGGCAATGTCTCAACAACTGGAACGGCTATCAGTAAGATTCTCCCACCCGTATCACGCTTTTCACCGGGAGGAGAGCGCACCAAGAAACGTGAGGGTGTACTCGATAAATTAATGAGCTTCTTTGAGAGATTTTTTGATATTTCGGGAGGGAAGTTATAAATACACTTAGAGATTAAGTAGGTAGTTTGAAATGGTGTAATTCACCCCTTTAATTCCCCTCTTATACCAGCTCAGACGTAATTAGATTATGTTTTAAACTCGGTCATTCACCCCTACCCCTCTGCCCTTCGCCCAAAACGGAAAAAGAAATTTGAAAATTTTTAAAACAAACGACTATCGTCGAAAAGAAAAGGAATACATCAGCTAACAAAGGCTATAAGGCTTCACTGCCACTTCCTGACTAGATCGACGTTACGCCCAAATTTTCCGTTTTACTTATGCATTGTGCTATCGCAAAATTGTAACGCATGTAAAACGAAAAACTTCACATAGCCTTAACGTTAGGCGAAAAATTGATTTGACTTACTCTTTTAGCACCACTACCATGGCCACCTTTTAACAAAAGAACTTATGGATCAAGATTTAGA